>CAZOXS010000329.1:0-16879 GCA_964583785.1 uncultured Victivallales bacterium | reverse complement strand
TCCTACGTTGCGTCTGCGATCGACACCTCCAAAAACGTTACCCTCTTGTTTTTGCACTGATCCCCGGGTGGCTGGCTTGCCTACTTCTCAACGGACGCTATTAATAGCTTGAGTGCCGCGTTACGGGACCCCTCCGGCAGTTGCGGTTCCCGGTGCGCTTGCATGATAGCGCAAAGCCCCTCCTCTTTGCAAATCATAACCCCGGCCAGGCCGGTGATGCCGTGCAGCCGCGTGTCGCCGCAGAAACAGACGATCGGGGTGATTGGCAGACTGGCGGCTTCGTCGCCGGTGGCAGTGGCCAACTGTTGCCGCAGCGCGCTGGCGGCGGTCTTGGCCTGTTCGAGCGGATCGCGGTCAGGCGGCTGCCCGTCGCACAGGAGCGTATTGTGCGTGGCGGTGATCTCACCGCTCCAGTTCTTCGTCTCGATCACGAAGATGGCTTGCGGGGCGACGACCACATGGTCGATGTCCGCGCCGCCGCCAGCCGATAAGGGGGAGTCATTCAGCGCGACCCCATGAAAGATGTGCCAGCCCGCCGGCAGGCGGTCGAGGGCGCGGGCAACGGCTTCCTCTCCACGTGCCCCCTTGAGATAGTTTTTTAGCCGGTCGCGACTGTAATTGGCGGCGGCGGCCACGGCCACGGCCAGCGCCAGAAACAGCAATCCGGTGACGCTGGTGGGCAGGGCGGGCACGGGCAGGGCGGCTCGGATCAGATAGCCGAGCGCGATGAAGACCAGTACAAGCGGCCAGAGACTGCGTAGCAGACCCATCAGGCGGACTCGTGAGCCGGGACTGCCGTGGACCTGGGCGCGGGTGCAGGATTGCGAAGGCGTGGTTCTCATGGTCCAACTACGGCGCTAAAACAGTCGGCGTTGGCGGATGTCGATACCACCAACAGGGCGGTAAGGATACCGATCACCGCCCCCATCAACACTTCGAGCCGGGTATGACCGAGCAGCTCCTTGAGTTTGACTTCGGACAGGTGGTGTTCCTTGAAGAGTTCCGCGATCATCTCGTTGAGCAGGCGGGCCTGCTGGCCTGCGGCGCGCCGGACGGTCGAGGCGTCGAACATGGTGATCATGGCAAAGGCCATTGCCACGATCACGACGGGCGACCCGAACCCGGCCTCGAGCCCGATCGCGGTTGCCATGCCGGTGGCGAAGGCGGAGTGGGCACTGGGCATGCCGCCGGTACTGACCAGGTAGCTGAAGTCCAGCCGCCGGGTCCGGCTTAGCGCACAGAGCATCTTGACGGATTGCGCGATCGTCCACGACCAGAACGCCGCCCAGAAGCACGGGTTGGCGAACAGGTCCATGAAGTCGGCTTGCATGGTCAGTATCCCTTGTTGTAGGCAATATCCATTTGCTTCGCGGCCAGTTGCTCATCCGGTCGCGCCACCGGCGTGGTCAGCGGGGCGGCCGTGATGGCGGCGGGGTCGGATTCCGCCAGGGCGGCAATCTCACGCATGGCGTCGATGAACCGGTCGAGCGTCTCCTTGCTCTCGGATTCGGTCGGCTCGATCATCATGGCTTCCTTGACAATCAGCGGGAAGTAGACCGTTGGAGGATGGAAGCCGCGGTCCATCAGGGCCTTGGCGATATCCATGGCATGCACGCCCTTGGCCGCCTGCCGTTTGGCCGAGAGCACGAACTCATGCATGCAGGTCTGGTCATAGGGCAGATCGTAGACATCCTTGAGACGGTTCATCATGTAGTTGGCGTTGAGCACCGCCTGCTCGCTGATCTCCAGCATCCCTTCCGCCCCTTGCAGCATGCAGTAGGCGCAGGCGCGCAGCACGATCAGGAAGTTGCCGTAGAAGGGCGCGATATAACCGATCGACTTCGGATAGTCGTACTCGAGCGTGTAGGAGTTGTCGCGGCGCTTCTGAATCCGCGAGATCGGCAGGTACGGCTCAAGGTGCTTGCGTACACCGACCGGCCCCGCGCCGGGTCCGCCGCCGCCATGGGGGGTCGAGAAGGTCTTGTGCAGATTGATATGCATGACATCAACGCCCGCGTCGCCCGGACGGAAACGCCCGAGGATCGCGTTGAGGTTGGCCCCGTCGTAGTAGACGAGCGCATCGTGCCGGTGCGCGATCTCGGCGACTTTCTGGATGTGCCGGTTGAAGATCCCCAGCGTGTTGGGGTTGGTCAGCATGATCGCCGCCGTCTCGTCGTTGACGGCCGCCTCCAGCGCCTCCAGGTCAAGCATCCCGGTTGCAGGGTCGGTTGGGATGGATTGGGGGGCGAAGCCGGCGATAGCCGCGCTGGCCGGGTTTGTGCCGTGCGCCTCGTCCGGGATCAGGACGAAGCGCTTCCGGTTACCCTTGTCGCGGTGGTAGGCGGCGATCAGCATCATACCGGTCATCTCGCCGTGCGCACCCGCCATCGGATGCAGGGTGACCGCATCCATGCCGCCGATCTCGCAGAGCATCTGTTCGAACGTATGCATCACCTCTAGGGCACCCTGTACCAGTTGCCCGCCGTGGCGGAGCTGCGGCAGGAAGGGGTGCAGGTTCATGAAGCCGTCGAGCGAGGCGATGACCTCGGTGATCTTGGGGTTGTACTTCATCGTGCAGGAACCCAGCGGATAGAACCCGCTGTCGATGCTGAAGTTCTTTTGCGACAAACCGGTGAAGTGGCGCACGACGTCCAGCTCGGAAAGCTCGGCCAGTGCCAGCGGGGCTTGCCGTCGCAGATTTGCCGGAATTTCGCTATCGACGGGTACATCGACGCGAGGCAGCTTGACGCCGCGGCGGCCGGGAATGGATTTATCAAAGATAACACTCACAATAACGCCTCCTGTCGCAGGACGGATTCAATTGTTTCAGCCAGCATGCCGATCTCGTAGCGGGTGCGTTTTTCCGTGACGGCCACCAGCAGGTAATTATCCATTCCGGGATAGAATCGACCCAGTGGCAGACCGGCGGCGATGCCGCGCTCAATCAGCCGGTTCACCAGTTCGTTGGCATCCATCGGTAGCCGCACGGTGAATTCGTTGAAGACCGGACTGCTTTCCATCACCTCGACACCGGGGATCGCCTTGATCCGTTTCATGGCGTAGCGCGTCTTGGAGAGGCACAGTTCGGCGACCTCGCGCAGGCCGGCGGGTCCCAGCAGGGACATGTGGATATGGGCGCGCAGCGCGCACAGCGCCTGGTTGGTGCAGATGTTGGAGGTGGCTTTGTCGCGGCGGATATGCTGTTCACGCGCCTGCAGGGTCAGCACAAAGGCGTCGCGCCCCTCGCGGTCGCGCGTGCGGCCGACCAGCCGTCCCGGCATCTTGCGCACCAGCGCGGTGGTGGTGGCCATGAAGCCGAGATAGGGGCCGCCGAAACTCAGCGGGATACCCAATGATTGTCCCTCGCCGGTCACAATATCGACCCCGCATTCGCCCGGCGTCTTGAGCACGCTCATGGCGACCGGGTAGACCGACTGGATCACCAGTGCCCCCTGCGCATGGCAGGCCGCCGCGATGTCGCTGTGATCGTCGATGACACCGAAGAAGTTCGGATTCTGCAGGATCACCGCCGCCGTCTCGCCCGTGATGGCCTTGGCCAGTGCCTCGCGGTTGCTCTGGCCGTGGGAGACTGGCACCTCGTCCAAGCCGATCGACAGGTTGGCCGTGTAGGTGCGGATCATCGTGCGGTAGACCGGGTTGATTCCGCTGTCGAGCACGATCCGGCTGCGTTTGGTGGCGTGAATGGCCATCTGGCAGGCTTCGCAGAGGGCCGTGCCGCCGTCGTAGAGCGAGGCGTTCGAGACGTCCATCCCGGTCAGGCGGCAGATGCTGCTCTGGTACTCGTAGATCGCCTGCAGCGTCCCTTGCGAGACTTCCGGCTGGTAGGGCGTGTAGGCCGTGTAGAACTCGCTACGGCCGGCCAGCGCGTCCACCGCGGCGGGAATGAAGTGATCATAAACACCGCCCCCGAGGAACAGCGTCAACGGTCCCGCGTTGCGTGCCGCGGCCCGCTGGAAATAGTTGCGGATCTCGAATTCCGAGCGGGCCGGAGGCAGGTTCAGGGCACCTGCCCGCAGGGCGGCGGGGATGACTTCGAAGAAGGCATCGGTCGAGTCGACACCGCAGATATTCAGCATCTCACGCTGCTGGGCGGGGGTATTGGCTGTATAACTCACTTGTTCGCCTTTCTGGCTAGTGGGGACTAATCGTCGTCCTCTTCGTCCTCGTGCAGGGCCTCGTAGTCGGCGGCATCGAGCAGTTCCTCGAACTGTTCCTCGTCGAAATTGGCCAGTTTGAAGATCCAGCCCTCGCCATACGGATCCTCGTTGATGATCTCGGGGGTGCCGTCGAGGGCATCGTTGATCTCGACGATCGTGCCGCTGATCGGGGCATAGATGTCACTGGCGGCCTTCACCGATTCGATCACGCCGCATTCTTCCTCCTGCTCGACGTTAAGGTCGGTCTCGGGCAGTTCGACAAACGTGATGTCGCCCAGCGCTTCCTGCGCGTAATCGGAAATCCCGACTACCGCCAGGCCCTTCTCGATCTTCACCCACTCATGTGTCTCCGTGTACCGTCTATCACTCGGTGTCATGTCTGCTCCTCTCTGCGATCTGCGCGGGGTTGTTGAGGCAGGAATCAACCGTTCCTGTACCATCAAATTCACGCACCTTTCATCACACTGCGGACAACTCGTCAACAACAAAAAATAATCCACCTTAAAAAGTTTGAAAAATAATCCCGTAAAATCAGAAAACATTACAAGACATGAAGTGTGGCTCAGGCGTGGTTAGCCGGGCGCGGCGCGGCACAGCCTCGCCCTCCATGTTCGCGGAGATGCTGTGGGTGGCGAATGGGGGGGGGGAACCTGTGGTGAGCCGCTTTTAAGGGGTTGCACCGGCGGGCAGGATGATCGAGACGGCCATTTTGCCGGGGGCGAAAACGAGGCGGGCGGCGTCGCGGACATCCTCGGCGGTTACGGCGGCGATCCGGTCCGGGCGGGAGAACAGATAGTCTGCCCCAAGACCGTAACGGACGTTCAACGCGCAGTCGCGGGCGATCGACAGGGTGTCCTGCATGCGCATGGCGTGATCGGCCGTGAGCTGCGCCTTGGCCCGCGCCAGCTCGTCCTCGCGCAGCCCCGTCCCGGTCAGTCGGCGTATCTCCGCCAGGAACAGGGCCTCGACCTCGGCGGCCGCCTCGCGGCGGGTGCCGGCGTAGAGGGCGAACATGCCGGGGTCGATCCCGGCCTGCTGCATCGCGCCGGTGAAATAGGCCAGCCCGCGCTTGTCGCGGATTTCCAGCGCGAGATCGGACGCGAGTCCGCTCATGGCCGTCTGCAGGACATCCAGCGCCGCCTGGCGCGCGTCGAAGACGGTGACACCGGGGAAGCCGGCCATCACGATGGCCTGCTCGCGCGGGACTTCCTGCTCGACCCGGGCCGGCAGGGTGGGCGCCGGTGCGTCCTGGCTAAGGTCGGGAGTCGTCCCGGCGGTGATGCCGGCAAATGCCTTTTCGGCCAGGCGGCGGCCTTCGTCGGTGCTGATGGCGCCGGCAATGGAGATCGCCAGGTTCCCCGCGACGGTCAGTCGGCGGTGATGCGCGACCAGGTCGTCGCGCGTCACGGTGCTGACGGTCGCCTGCGTGCCCTGGGGGTCGAGACGGTAAGGGTGGCCGGCAAACAGCAGTTGTCGCAGTTGCTGGCCGGCCAGATGCATCGGTTGCTCGGTCTGCTGCCGGATGCCGGCAAGCTGGATCTCTCGCTGGCGATCGATCTCGCTTTGTTCGAAAAGCGGATGGGTCAGGCAGTCGGCCAGCAGGTCGATCAGCGTTTCGGCATCATCGCTGAGGCAGCGGGCTGTCAACCCGAAGGCGTTGTAGCCGCTATAGGCGTTCAGCGAGGCTCCGAGCGACTCCACCGCCAGGGCGGTCTGTTCCCGGTTGCGCGTGGTTGTGCCCCGCAGCAGCAGCTCGGACATCAGCGTGGTGATGCCGCTGTTGCCGGCGGTCTCGGCCCGGGAACCGCCCTGTAGCGCCACGGCGATATGGACGAAGGGCAGGCGGTGGTCTTCCCGCATGATCAGGGTGGCTCCGTTGTCGAGCGGCATGGTTTTCACCGTCGGCGGAGCAGGGGCGTCCTCGGCCACCGTGCGCGTGTCGGCGTCGCCGTCGGCCTCGGGCACCAGCAGCACGAGCGACTGCCGGCCTGGAATCAGGTACTGGCGGGCGACTCGGGTCAGTTCGTCTGGTGTGACCGCGTTGATCTTTTCAAGCCAGCCCTCGCTGAAGCGGGGGTCGCCGGTCAATTCCAGGTCGCTGCCGAAACGGGCGGCCTGCCCATTCATCGTGGTCAGCTCGCCGATTTGCGAGGTCAGCGCCGATCGCACAGCCTTGGCGACCTCGGCGGTGGTGAAGGGGACGGTCTTGAGGTACTCCAGCTCCTGCCGGATGGCGGCGACGGCCGCTGCTTCCTGCGCAGGATCGAATGTCGCGTTCAGGCCGAGTAGGCCCGTGCGACCGGGTGTATACGACCAGAGCGAGACGCGATGCAGCAGGCGGCGATCCTCGACGAGCGAGCGATGCAGTCGCGACGAGCGTCCCTGGCCGGCCACGGTGGCCAGGATGTCGAGAGCGGGGGCGTCCGGGTGGCGGATGTCGACCGTCGGCCAGACCGCCGCGAGCCGGCCGATCTCGTAGTTGCCGGTCAGGCGCTCGAACCGGGGCGAGACCTGCGGCGGCTCGTCCGGCAGGATGACCGGGGCGCGCCGCCGGCGCGTGAAGGCGCCAAGCTTTTCCGTGATGGTCGCACGCACTTCGGTGGTGTCGATGTCGCCGACGATCACCAGGATGGTGTTGTCCGGGGTGTAATGGCGCGTGAAGCTGGCGACCAAGTCCTCGCGTGTCAGCGTTTTGAATACCTCGGGGTAGCCGATGACCGGGTGGCGGCGGGTGTCGACGCGAAAGGCAGTCTGCCAGAGTGCCTTGCCGAGCACGCGCTCCGGACTGTCCTCGCCCATGGCTACCTCGCGCAGGATGACGTCGCGCTCCAGCTTCCATTCCTCCTCCGGGAAGGCGGCGTTCATCACCGCGTCCGCCAGCACGTCGAAACCGGTTTTCCAGTTCGCGGACGGCAGGTCGGCGTAGTAGACCGTGCGGTCGAGGGTTGTGTAGGCGTTCACCCGTCCGCCCGCCTCGTTGATCTCGCGGGTGACCGTGCCGGGGGCGCGCGTCGGGGTGCCTTTGAAGAGCATGTGCTCGATGGCGTGGGAAATGCCGCTGCCGATGTACTGATCCTCGTGCATGGAGCCGCAGCCGATCCGGAATTGCACGGACACCACCGGCGCGGAGGCATCCGCCTTGAGCAGGCATTCGAGCCCGTTGCCTAGCGTGAAACGCTCGATCCGGTCGTTCTCGCGGCGCAGCACGTCCACGACGGCGTCCTGCTCGCCGCTCCCGCCGACCACCGTTCCCGCGGTCAACGCCATCATCGATATCGCCGTGATCCTTGCCATCATGATTTTCCTTCCGGTAGAAATGGTTTCCCGAATGCCTCGTCAAAATCGTAGCCGTTGGCGAAATCCTCGCGCTTGTCCTCATCGGTCTTGCCCAGCTCGCCAGCCTCGACCAGGTTGAAGACCAGCTCGCCGATATCCTCGGTGCGCCAGATTCCCCAGTCGTTGAGCACATGCAGCGCGAGCGGGCCGAACGATTGCAACGCCAGGTCGCGGAAGCCCTCGCTTAACTCCCGGCCGCTGACGTGGTGGGCGGGGCCCTGGCTGGGCTTGTCGAGTGACTTGGCCGTGTATTCGAGCGCCTCGCGCAGGAAAACGTACGCCTCCATGTCGTAGCGCGGATCCTGCTGGCAGATTGCTTTCAGTTTTTCTAGCATTTTATCAGTGTCCCTAGTCTATAACGTGGTCATGTTGTCTCGGAGATTAGGGCGAACGATTAAGGCAAAAGATAAAGGTTGCTGATGCTCCATCCCTAATCTTTCGCCTTAATCTTCCCCCCCAAAAAATTACCGGTTGAGGGTGGTCTTTATCTTGTCTCCCAGCTCCTGCATTTCCGCCATGTTGCCGTAGGCATGGCCATGCCAGTTCCAGTGGTGGCCGTCACCGGCGAAACGGGGGATCACATGGAAATGCAGGTGCGGCACAACCTGGCCGGCAGCGGCACCATTGGCCTGGTGGACGTTGACGCCGTCGGCACCCAGCGCATCGAACTGGGCCTGCGCGACGCGCTGCACCGTCGCCATGCAGGCGGCGAGAATGGCGGGCGACGCGGCGGTCAGCGGATCGATATGCGTTTTGGGGATCACGAGCGTATGACCGTTGACGATCGGGGCGATATCGAGGAATGCCAGCGTGTGCTCATCCTCATAGATGCGGGTCGAGGGGATTTCCCCCGCCACCAGCTTGCAGAATATACAGTTCATCATACCCACTCCCTCCTCTCGGAATTACCCGCCGGTTTTCGCCTGTAGGCGTTCGGCTTGTCCAGGATCGAGCCATCATAGTAAGCCGCGTTCTACTCTAAGTCAAAACGATTTCCGCCCCCGACGGCGGACGACGGGCAGCAGGAAGACGACGGGCAGCAGGAGCAGCATGGGTGGGGCCGGTGATTCGATGAATTCATCGAATTCGAGCTTGCTGTCGGCTTTTAGCGATTTGGCTTCGGCACGGTCCAGCATGTCCCATTGCGCCGGGTTCTCGACGACGATGTAGGCGGTCTCCGGGATGAGTATGCCGTGCTGGCGGCTGCGGGCGAGCAGGTCGCGCCGCTTGCCCTCGGCGGTGGCAGGCTGATAGCGGGTTTGTTTCCAGTCTTGCATCAGGGCGAGTGCCTGGGCAGGACGGCCGTCGGGGGCCAGCTTTTTTGGGTTCGGCAGTGGTGCGTATTGCCCTTGCGTCGGGTTATAGTAATCGACGACATCGCCAGCAGGGATGCGCACCACGCTGGCGCGGTCCGTGGCGCAGACGGCATGGACGGTGCCCGCCTGCAGCACGATGACAGGGGCTGGCGCTGGAATGGCAGGCCGGGTGCCGGTGGTTTGGTCATGGAATGAGCAGGTGTCGAACTGGCCATCACCGCGTGTGACATAATAGGCGTCGACATCTGGCGTCAGATCCGCGAAGGGGCCGAAGCCGTCCGCCTCGCGCAACAGGGCTGAACCGTCGGCTTTTATGACGACGAAGATCGGCACCATGGGAACATGACCAAGCAATCCCGGATTGTCACGTGTCTGTAGCAGCGCACTTTTGATGGCGCGTTCCGGGCAGAAAGCCCCGCGAAATGGTATTGTTTTCCGGTAGGCTGCAATCATATCTGCTGCAGTCGTCAACGGAATCAGGGCGGGCGTGAGGTGCTTGAACTCATAATTGGCCAGTGTGATCCGGCAGTCGCCTATCTCGGGGATCTGTGCGATGACGCGGTTGATCAGTTCGCCAAATCCGGTGCGTGCGGACGCCGCCTGTTCAGAGCAGTCCACGATCAGGTGGAGGTAGGGCTGGCGTGTGACCGCTGGCAGCGCGGCGGCGGTGGCGGCGGGGATCAGGATCGCGGTGGTGTCGGCATCAGTGCTTTGGAACACGAGGTTTGACTCGGCAAAACCGGGTTCCATGTCGACTGCGGTTCCGCCGATCTGCACGCGCGGCGACAGGCCGGTTGGGTAGCTGAAGGCGATTGCCGTGATGCGGGTTTCCCCGGCCGCGAAGGGGAAGACATTCAGGTGCACGGTCCCGTCGGCGTTAGTGGTCAGCATGCCGGGGTCGCGGCGGGTCTGGTCGCGGATCATGTGATAGACCCACATCGCCGCCTTCTTGTCGACGATCCGGCCGGGCACACGGTTCTCGCCGATGTTAAGCCAGTAGCCGGTGATGAACACGCCGTCCGGCAGGGTGATGTCGGTCACGAATTCTGCACCTTCATTGTTGTCGTTCTGTAGGGTCAGGACGAGCGTGGTGGTCGTGGTGTCGCCGGATACCGTCGTATGGCGTTCGGTGCCGGTAAGCTGCACGTTGCGCGGCGGGAGCCGGACGCGGTTCTGGTGACGTGCGTGTCGGCGCTGGGCGGCGGGATTAAAGACGTCTGAGAACATGCTGGTCGGTCGGTTGCGTTTGACGGATTGTCCGAAGAAGAGCGTCTCCAGAAAATCGATCTTGCGGTCGGGCAGGATCATGCCGTCCAGGACGATGGCATCGTATCCGTCGGTAATGAACGGCAGATAGACGCCATGCTTAACGTCGTGCAGGCGTTGCAGCGTGCGTCGCAGGGCTGTGCGGTTGACGGATATTCGGCCGGATGCGTAATCCGGACGGTAGGCCGCATCGAGCGCCTGAGTCAGGGCTTGCTTGTCGATCAGGGCCCGCCCCGCGAGGGCGGCCGGCAGTAGGGCGACGCACAACGCGAAGGTGAGCATGATCCGTGTGGTGCCGAGAGATACCCTGAGTGCGCGGGCTTCCTCGGCCAGCGTGCGCGTATGCAGGATAAACAACAGCGTCGGTGCCAGGATCAGGAAGCCGGCCCCGCCCGCGATCATGGCCGGCAGCGACAACGGCAGGAAGGGCAGGAAGACGAGAAAGAAGTAGAGCGAGAACGGGTAGGTCGCGCAGCGCAGACTCCAGACGAGCGTGTTGCGTCGGGTGCTGCCCGTGAACGGCAGCAGGAGGAACAGGGCGTTCAGGCAGGTCAGCACGTAGACCGACTGGGCTTGGAAGTCGTAGGGGAAGGGGATCGTGCGATTCAGCATTAGACCGCCGATAGGCGCAATCAGCCCGGCGACAAACAGCATGACCGGGCGCCCCCAGCTTACGGTGGCCAGCGCGAGATAGGCGTAGGTCAGCAGTCGCAGGAAGGCGATCAGCAGGATGATTGTTGATCCGACCGCGAAGGTCAGGATGACGTAGACCGCCGGATCGGCAAAGCGCCAGAACATGTCCAGCAGGCGCGTGCCGATATACCAGGCGGCCGGAACCGCGATAAAGAGCAGCAGCGAGCCGCCAATGTCGGCGGCTTTCGGGATGCGTGCGGGGAAGCAGGCCAGGCGTACGCCGGCATAGAACAACGCGGGCATGATCAGGGCGTACTGGTAATAGATGATCTGGGAGCCCGGTAGCATCCAGTCGGCGATGGTACTTGGCATGATCCGCGCGGCGCTGGCCGTAAAGAACCAGAGGTAGGCGATCCCGGCCAGCAAAATCCCGGCGCAGGCAAACAGGCCGACCTGGCGTTTCAGTCGGTAGCCGATCGCGATGAGCACCGCGATCCCGATCAACAGGGCGGCCTCGCAGGCACCCAGTTGCATGGCGCGCTGCAATTGCTCGGGATTCATCTCCCCGTGCACAATGCCCCAGGCACGCCAATTGAGCAACAGCAGCAGCAGTTGCGGCAGCAGTGCGGTCCACAGCAGCATCCGCGGATGCTTCATCGTTTCAGGCATTTTCTCGATCATCACGTAACCTCCATTCACCGATTGCGTACGCACCGACGAGTGCGCACAGGAACACCAGGGCACCGACCGACAAGTGCAGCCCGGCCCACATGGAGGACGGCAGGGTGGCACGCGCCCAGACCGCCGCGTGCAGTCCGAGCGTGATCCGGCAGGTATTGACCAGTACCGTCAGCACATAGGCCGCGAGCGCGGTGATGACTGCGGCGGCAGCGGTGAGCTGGCGGTGGCGATGGACGAGCCCGAGGCCCATCGCCGCCAGCAGCACGAAGAAGCTGAGGCCGCTACAGGCCGGTGAGATCCAGACCGTCAGGTCCGCATGGGTAATCATGTACCCCTGTTCCACCGGCACGCAGCCGGCACCGAGGAAAAGCGCCGATAGGCAGGCGGCTGGATGGGCGAACACGCTCAGGCGGAACCCGGGCGCGATGATCGTCAAAGGCGACAAGACCACGATCACCGCGAGCGTGATCAGCGTTGCCTGTTGTGAGCGGGATGGTTTATTCATAATGTCCTCCGGTTATATGGAAGCCCGTTTTTGCCGGTAGGGTAGCAGGAAGGCGATCAGCAGGGCGGGGATGGTCAACCTGGCGTGGTGGGTCGCCACCAGTACGACGACGGCAATCAGCAGGCCGGCCCAGATCGCGAATTGGAGGCGTTGGCAGGGAAAGTCGCTGTGCGCGGTTACCCGTCGGTAGCGCCAGGCACCGACCCCGGCAGCCAGAAGCAGGGCGAGGCCGGTCCCGAAGTAGAACACGTAGCCGATCGTCACGCAACCGGGACGATGGCCGCCGGTAACGATCGTGGCACCTTGGTGCGGTGTCTGCGACAGGAAGAATAGGATGCAGGCCTCGCCTAGATAGGGCGCATGGCACTGGCTGGACAGGAGCCGCGGCCCCAGCAGGCTGCCGTCGGGCAGGGGCCAGGTTGCCGCGGTGAGCTGCGAGCCCAGGGTATAGGCATGATCCAGCCGACCGTTGATCGTGGCGTCCGCCAGTCCGAAGGCATTGGCTGCCGGACTGAACCCGGCAATGATCGGGCCGGCATCCACATCGTACGCGAGACGTCCATCCATATAGCTTCCAAACTTCGGGTCGAGCACGCGCGGATATTCCCGCCAGCCTTCGGCCCACCAGGCCTTCTGCCAGAAATGCGTCTCGTAGCGCGCGTACCAGTCGGCGGCGAGTTCCGGCCATAGTTCCGGGGCGAATATCAGCACATAGGAATTCCCGGTTCCGCGCGAGGGCCCGAGGTGCTCGGCGGTCTTGACGTCCATCAGGTAGGGAGGCAGGCCGCAGGCATCGAGCATGCTGCCGCTGAAGGCGCGTAGCGCCCGGCGGACAAAGGGGCCGTGATCAGTCCCCAGCACCGCATCGGCCCGGCGGATACAGGCGATCGCCGCGAGTACATCGATGGGATAGCAATCGCCGGGGTAATCCTCCAGAACCCCGTGTGGTGAGGCATCCAGAGCGGCCGCCAGAGTCTCGACCTGATCGCGCAGCAGGTCAAGATACTTGCCGTCACCGATCAGGTTCTCGTGACTGGTGCAGGCGGCGATGATGAGACTGCGGAAGAAGACGTTCTGGCGGTGGAGGTAATCCGGCCCCCAGTGGGTCTTGACCCAGGTGTGGTGCCGCGGATCGAGGACCAGATCCATAATGGCCGCGATGGTCTCGCGGGCATAGACCACCGGCGCCTCGCGGGAAAGGGATGGATCCTGCTCCCAGGCGTTTTGCAATGCTTCCGTCGCCCACAGGTAATAAACCGACCCGAACATCGGCCATTCGGTGCTGGGGACGTCATAGAGGTTAAGATGCGCGGCAACGCCGGATTCCACTCGCTCGCGCGCCCAGCGGGCGTAACGGGGCGAAAGGTCGTGGTGCAGTCGCCAGGCGACCTTCGGGATCCGTTCATCCTTGAGACGCGGGTCGGCCAGATCCCGCATCACCAGGAACCCGGGCAGAATGAGGAAATAGAGCGCGAAGGCCGCCACGATGAGATGATTCCCGTACACGGCGGTCATGGATAGGCGCGAGGGGGGCGACGGGGGGCGGTGTGTCTGTTCGCCGTTGGGGTGGCACTGTTCAGGGTGCAGCAGGAAGTCGGCCACCACGGCGCATTCCAGTCCGAATGGCAGGTAGCCGGCATAGCCGAGAATCGGCATTTCAAAGAGCTTGAACCGTCCGACAAACGGGACGCTGTAGATCCACTTGGCCTGGCTATGCAGGTTCCATAGCTCCCAGAAGAAGCCGCAGATCAGCGCCGCCAAGGCCAGCAGGACTACCTGTCGCCAGTTGCCGGTCGCCAGGTCCGAGAAAAGGGTCCGCTGGCCGCGCCAGCATTGCACGGCGGTGATCACAAACAGCGGAGCCAGCCACAGCAGCGGATACAGGAGGCTTGGCCAGCGTCCGATTACTGCCAAGCCAAGGCACGAGAACACGAAGGCGGCCGCCGCCCAGGCGCGGGGACGGCGCGGGTGCACGGGCATGAAATCATCCAGGCCGCACGACAGGCGTGGATAGGTGTCGAGCAGTGCGCGGGTGCCCAGCACGGCTGGTAGTACCGTGGCGAAAGGCAGGGTGGCGTAAATGAAATACTGCAGACCGGATAGCTCGCCGATTCCCTCGTAGTGCCAGTTCTGGACGAACCGGTTCAGGTATTCGAAATACCACCAGAATCCGGCGCTGATGACAAAGAGCCAGCCGGTGTAGCGCGGGCGGTTGCGCAGCATGCACACTCCCGTGCGCCGCCAGGTCAGTCCGTTGACGATCAGGATATACCCGAACCAGAAGGGCGAGAACGTAAACGCCAGCAACGGCGCGAACCAGGCAAACCGGTTCCAGGCCAGCACCCAGGTGATGCCCGTGATGCAAACGCCCAGCCAACCCCACCAGGGGAATGGGTGCGACAGCGGCAGTGTTGCCGCCTGGCAGGGTTGCGAGCGCATCACCCGGATGACAAACGGCAACACAACCGCGAGAATCAAGACGGCCAGCGCGATGAAGACTGGCCATGAGAAGGCGGCGTGGCGGACATACTGCGTCAACGGCGGGAATTCGAGGTAGGGGGATAGCGGGCGGCCTGAGAAAACGATGCCGACCAGCGGCAGGGCGACCAGGAGCAACAGAATGTCCAACACCGTGCGCCACCGTTTCGCGCGACTCATGATGCCTCCTTAATTTTCCTGGTTCCCTGCATTAGCATGTTGTCGTGGCGCCTCGCCCGACCACCGAGCACAAGTCGCCCGGCTGTCAACGGTGCTTGTGCTCGGCTGGACAGGCGAGGCGCCTGTCCTACTTCCGGCCTCTAAAAAGTTAACAATTCGTTTTTCACGGGGCTCCGTGTGGTCCGCTTGCCGATCACCGTTCATGCAAGAACCGTCCTTCCTGTCGGGGCCGGTTGTCTTGATTCCGCCTGCAAGCCCTGTTGCGCCGTTGCCAGGACCTGCTGCAGGGCGACCAGGTAGTCCTCGAAGCGGCTGAGCCCGGTCTTGGAAATGGAAACCGTGGTCTGGGGCTTGTTCTGGACAAACGCCTTGCGGATGCGGATAGCCTCGGCTTCTTCAAGCACTTTCAGGTGACGGTTCAGGTTGCCGTCGGTCAGCCCGCATTGCTCGCGCAGGCTACTGAATGTCAGACCTTTTTCGGCCGCACAAAGGGCGGACATGATCGCCAGCCGATTCGGTTCGTGGAAAATCTTCTCCAGGGCGTCAAATGGGGCTGATGCGTTCATGCGTCCGGTTCCTCCAGTCGGTTGCGGTAAAGGATAAAGCCCCCCGCTAGCTCGCCGAGGCCAAAGACCGCTCCCATCGGCCAGGGATTGGTAAAACCGACGCCGGGCGAGAGCAGGCAGCCCGCCCCGCTGAGCATGTAGAAAATGCCGACGGCATAGTGAATCGCGGGCAGCGATTGCCGGTAGGCCACATGGGTCAGTCCGTAGAGGCACATCCAGGTGCCGGCAAGCAAGGCATACTGCCCGTGCAGGACCAGCGCGAGGCTCAATACGGCCCCCATGGCCAGCGCCGGCAGCGCATCGGCGGCGGGCTTAAGTTGCATGAGATCACGCCGGACGCGCGGATCAAACAGGAACCAGAGCGCCAGTCCGCCGTAGTTGAGCAGCAGGGCCAGGGAAAGCACGCTGCCCCAGCCGATCAGGTGGGCGACGGTCGTATCCGGAAAACCGGGACGACTCATGACCACGGCCCCGGCGATGGCCAGCACGCCGCCAGCCATACGCGCCGTGCCCGAATAGCCCTTGAAACGCTGCCGCGCCAGTACCAGTTCGCGCATCCGGCGGACTTGTCCGAGGGCAGCATGAATGTGATTTGCAATCATTGCGTAGTCCTTTTAATGCATAAGCTAAAATAACGCAAAGCACTTTGCAAGACAAAGGTTAAGTAATTTTGCGTTATAGCGGCGGTACTCGGGGCCCTGGAATTAGACTCCCTTGCAACGGATTGGACACCTCGGTTAAGCGGCTCGGGTAAGAGTATCCGGTTAAGTGTGGCGGTTAGGTGTGGCAGTGTAAGAGTGGTCAAAGCGGTGAAGTTACAACCTAGTCCCGTCTTCGCCTACGCTACAGGATTGCGCAGTATCCCGATGCCGCTGATCTCGATCTCGACCACATCGCCGCAGGCGATCGGGCCGACGCCGGCCGGGGTGCCGGTGGAAACGATATCGCCCGGGCTCAGTGTGATGTGGCGGGTGATGAACGCCAGCAGGACGGGAATCGGGAAGATCATGTGGCGCGTGTTCGAGGATTGGACCTCCTTGCCGTTGAGTCGGCAGCGTATGTCAAGGTCTTGCGGGTCGGGGACATCCTCCGCCAGGGCGAGAACCGGTCCGATCGGTCCGAAGGTATCCAGCGACTTACCCCGATACCAGCCGGATTTGTCGCTGCGTTGGAAGTTCCGCTGGCTGACATCGTTCATGCAGGTGTAGCCTAGGATGTGCTGGTACGCATCCTCGCGCGATACGTTCTTGCAGCGGTCCTTGATGATGAACGCCAGCTCGGCCTCGTAGTCGATGCGGGTATGCTCGAACTGGTAATCGTCCAGATAGTGCGGGATCCGGATTGGTTCCCCTTGTCCGATCAGCGTGTTCGGTGTCTTCGAGAACAGCACCGGTTCCGACGGAATCGCCTCGTCAAACCCCTGCACATGGATCTTGCCGTGCTCGGCCACATGATCGCGGTAGTTCAGGCCAATCCCGATGATGATACGCGGATCCAGCGCATAGGTGGTGTCCCGGTTCAAGACAGGTAGCGTGATCATATTTTTAGCTCCTTTTGTTGCGTTCTAAGGGGTGACCTCGTGACGCCAGGAGACTATCGCCGACGGCGGTTAGGGGTCAAGCCCGCATCGCCCGGCCCAGTCGGCATTAGCCGCGTCATCCATCTGGCGTCACGAAGTCACCCCGTCACGAAGTCATTCTCGGCGTCGGCGGCAGGTGTCGCGAAATATGATGCTGGAAT
>CAZOXS010000328.1:0-25419 GCA_964583785.1 uncultured Victivallales bacterium | reverse complement strand
TTCCGGAATCCGGCAACCCCTTGTGCAGGACGGTGCCGAGCACCTCGACCTTGAGATTCGGGATCAGCCCGGCAATCTGTTCGATGGCCTTGCTGCTCCAGCCGTAGGATCCGATAATCGCCGCGTACTTGAGCTTCGGTTTGAGCAGGTTGGCGAGGTGCGAGGCAAAGTAAACGGCCGGATGCGGACCGACGTGCACCGTCGGCGTCCCGACGATCAACGTGGCGGCATCCACCAGCGCGATCGCCAGCTTGCCGATGTCGGTCACCGCCAGATCGAACGCCTGAACGGAAACGCCCTCGGCCGCCAGGGCGTCGATCAGGTGCCTGACCATGATCTCGGTCGAGCCGTGCATGCTGATATAGGGCAGCACCACTTCGTTACGCATGGCGGGCGACACCCAATCGCGATAGGCCTCGAGGATGAACGCCGGCTTGTCGTAAACCGGCCCGTGACTCGGCGCGATCATGTCGAAATCAAGCGCCCCGAGCTTGTCTAGGTTACGGGTGATGACCGTCCGGAACGGCATCATGATTTCGGCGTAATAGCGCTTGGCCGCCTCGTAGACCTGGGCCTGATCGGTGACAAACAGGTCGGTTGTCGCCAGATGCGACCCGAAAAAGTCGCACGAGAAGAGGCATTTATCCTCCGGAATGTAGGTACACATGGTCTCCGGCCAGTGAACCCACGGGGTATAGACGAATTGCAGGGTTTTGCCGCCGAGCGGGATCTGCTCACCGTCGTCTACCACCCGGATGCGTTCAGGATCTATGTCCAGGTGTGTGACCAGCATCTCATGAGCCTTCTTGCTGCAGAGCAGGGTGGCGGACGGGAAGCGGGCCAGTACATTTGGCAGGGTGCCGGCATGGTCCTGTTCCGAGTGCTGCGAGACCACATAGTCAAGCGTCTCGACGTCCGCAAGCTGTTCCATCAACTGGTCGCGCAGCATCGGGTCGGTGCTGTCGATCAGCGCGGTGGCCTTCTCGCCGCGGACCAGGTAGGCATTGTAGCTGGTGCCATCCGGCAGGGGGATCAGCGCGTCAAACAGCCGCCGCTCCCAGTGGACGCAGCAAATCGCCTCAATCCCGTTCTTGATTGCTCTCGCGTGCATACCCGCCTCCTCTTGTTAAGCGCGTTCTCAAACGTCCCCCCGCCCCTCTCCCGGAACTACTCTACCGCTCCCCACCCGCCCCGTCAACCCCGACCGGGCACATCTCGCGACAAAAACAGGGTTCGGGATTGACGGCGGGGGGCGGTTCGTCTATAGTGCGGGTTCTTTTTCAGGGATGTTCCACAAGACGGCATACTGAATTTCTGAAGGTAAACCTAGTAAGGCAAGGAGAAGACGGCATGGCAATCAAGATCGGGATCAATGGTTTCGGACGTATCGGACGGCTCGTTTTCCGGGCGGCAATGGAGAATCCGGCGGTGGAAGTGGTCGGCATCAACGATCTGTTCGACGCCCAGCAGCTCGCGTACATGCTCAAGTTCGACACGATCCACGGCGCCTTCAAAGGCACGGTGAAAGCGGGCGACAAGGCCCTGATCGTCAACGGCAAATCGATCCGCCTGACGGCCGAGCGCGATCCGGCGAACCTGAAGTGGGACGCTGTCGGCGCCGAGTATATCTGCGAGTCGACCGGGTTCTTCCTGGATGAGGCCAGCGCTGGCGGGCACATCAAGGCTGGTGCCAAGCGCGTCGTCATGAGCGCTCCGTCGAAGGATTCCACGCCGATGTTCGTAATGGGCGTGAACCACAAGAGCTACGCCGGTCAGACGTTCGTCTCGAACGCCTCCTGCACGACCAACTGCCTGGCACCGATCGCCAAGGTGATCAACGACAACTGGGGCATCGCCGAAGGCCTGATGACCACGGTGCATGCCACGACCGCCACGCAGAAGACGGTGGACGGACCGGGCGGCAAGAAGGACTACCGCGGCGGGCGCGCGGCGGCGGGCAACATCATCCCCTCCTCGACCGGCGCGGCCAAGGCGGTCGGCAAGGTGATCCCCGAACTCAACGGCAAGCTCACCGGCATGGCCTTCCGCGTCCCGACGCTGAACGTCTCGGTGGTTGACCTGACGGTCAAGCTGGCCAAGCCGGCCGGCGCGGACACGGACGCGGCCTACGCGGCGATCAAGGCGGCCATGAAGGCGGCCAGCGAAGGCGAGCTCAAGGGCGTGCTGGGCTACACCGAGGACGATGTGGTCTCGAGCGACTTCAACCACGAGAAGCGCACCTCGGTGTTCGACGCCGGTGCGGGCATCATGCTCAACCCGAGCTTCGCGAAGCTGGTCTCCTGGTACGATAACGAGTGGGGCTACTCCAACAAGCTGGTCGACCTGATCGTGCATATGGACACCGTGAAGTAAATGACGCCGCGTTTACGGACGCAGCATTGAATCCCGAAAACGCGGCGGCGTCGGCAACGGCACGCCGCGTTTCTTTTTCCCCAACCATTCGCAATCTGTAATTCGTAATCTGTGATCTGTAATTCCAAAGGAGCCAACCATGAACAAGAAGACGCTTCGCGATGTGGAACTCAACGGCAAACACGTGATCATGCGCGTGGATTTCAATGTGCCGATCAAGGGCGGCGTGATCAGCGACGACACGCGCGTGCAGGCGGCGCTGCCGAGCATCAAATACGTGCTCGAACAGGGCGGCACGCTGGTGCTGATGAGCCATCTCGGACGGCCCAAGGGCAAAGGCTACGAGGCAGACTTCTCGCTGGCCCCCGTGGCGACGCATCTGGAAAAGGTGCTGGCCCGCAAAGTCACCTTCGCGCCGGACTGCCTGGCAGCGGACGAAATCGTCAAGGCCGCCGCGCCCGGCTCGGTCGTGATGCTCGAGAACACGCGCTTCTATGCCGAGGAAGAGGGCAAGGTCAAGAAGACCGACGACATGAGCGACGAGGCCTATGCCGCGAAGAAGGCCGAGCTGAAGGAAAAACAGCAGGCCATGGCGCGGAAACTGGCCTCCTACGGCGACATCTTCTGCAACGACGCCTTTGGTGCCGCCCACCGGGCGCATGCCTCGACGGCGGTGATCTGCAAGTACATCGGCCAGAGCGTGGCCGGGCTGCTGATGGAGAAGGAGATCGAGTATCTCGGCGGCGCGGTGGAGAATCCGGCGCGCCCCTTCGTGGCGATCCTGGGTGGCGCCAAGGTCAGTGACAAGCTGGCGGTGGTCAAGAACCTGCTGACGAAGGTCGACACGCTGATCATCGGCGGCGGCATGGCCTACACCTTCCTCAAGGCCCAGGGACATGAAATCGGCAAGTCGCTCTGCGAACTCGACCAGCTCGACTACGCCCGGGCCATGCTGGCCGACGCCGAGGCACGCGGTGTCAACTTCCTGCTGCCGGTTGACAACATCGCCGCCGACAACTTCGCCGCTGACGCCAACACGCGCACGGTCGGCAACGACATCCCCGAAGGCTGGATGGCGCTGGATATCGGCCCCGAGACCACGGCGCTATACGCGGCAGCGTGCAGAAACGCTAAAACGGTTGTCTGGAACGGGCCAATGGGCTGCTTCGAGATGGCCCCCTTCGCCAAGGGCACGCTGGGCGTCTGCCAGGCGGTGGCCGACAGCGATTCGGTCAGCATTATCGGCGGCGGCGACAGCGTCAGCGCGGTCAACAAGAGCGGCCTGGCGCCGAAGATGACCCACATCAGCACCGGCGGCGGCGCCAGCCTCGAATTCCTCGAAGGCAAGGAACTGCCCGGCGTGGCGGCATTGAGCAACAAGTAATACGGCGAGGATAGATAAAGGACATCATGAAACTCAGGAAACGGATTATTGCAGGTAACTGGAAGATGAACAAGACGGCCAGCGAATCGCAGACGCTGGCCGAGGAAATCAAGCGCGAGCTGGCCGAGTGCAGCGATGTGGAGGTCGTGCTCTGCCCGCCGTTCACCTCGCTGCCGGTCGTGGCGGATGTGGTCGGCGAGACGGCCATCAAGTTCGGCGCGCAGAACATGCACTGGGAGGCCAACGGGGCCTATACCGGCGAAATCTCGCCCTTTATGCTGCGCTCGCTGTACTGCCACTTCGTGATCCTCGGGCATAGCGAGCGGCGCTCGTACTTCGGCGAGACCGACGAGATCGTCAACAAGAAGACCAAGGCCGCGCTGGCCGCGTCGCTGACGCCGATCGTCTGCGTGGGCGAGACCATCGAGGAGCGCCAGGCCGAGAAGCATATGGACGTCGTGCGCACCCAGGTGCAGGGCAGCCTGGCGGGAATCGCCCCGGCAGACCTGAAGAAGCTTGTGATCGCCTATGAGCCGGTCTGGGCCATCGGCACCGGACTGACGGCAACCCCGGAACAGGCGCAGGAGATGCATGCCTTCATCCGTTCTGTCCTGGCGGAACTGTCGAACGAAGATGTTGCACAGAGCGTGCGGATCCAGTATGGTGGCAGCATGAAACCTTCGAATGCGGCGGAATTGCTGGCCAAGCCGGACATCGACGGGGGATTGATCGGCGGGGCCTCGCTGGAGGCAAAATCGTTTGTCGAGCTGGTGCGTATCGCCCAGCAGAAGTAAGGAAGACGTACTATGGGCTTTATCTACGGGTTATTGATCGTGTTCGAGGGGCTGCTGAGCCTGATGCTGATCGCCATTATCTTCATGCAGAAGACCAAGGGAGGCATGGGTGGCAGCGCCTTTGGTGGCGGGGCGGGCGAGGCGATTTTCGGCTCGCGCATGGGCAACGTGCTGACGAAAGCCACCGTGGTGCTGGGGGGGATCTTTTTGCTGAACACCGTTTTGCTGACGATCCTGACCGCCCGGCATCAAGGCGGCGGCTCGGTGATGGATACCATCGAGGTGGCGCCACCTGCACCACCGCCCTTCCAGCCATCCGGCATGCCAGGTGGTATGCCGCCGGAGGCGGCCGAACTGCCACCCGCAAGCGGCCCGGTCGAGATTCCCGCCCCGGCCGGCGATGTCTCCTCGCTGCCTGAAGCAGCCTCGGTTCCCGTCGTTATCCCGCCTCCGCCCGTGGAGCCGCCCGCCATCGAGGCGCCGGCTGTCGATGACGCGCCACCACCGGCACCGGTGGCTGAGTAAGGCATCGTTCCAGAGGGTCTCATTGCGCTTGGCGCACCGAATGGAGGGCGAACCTGTGGTGAGCCGTGCGTGGCAACGGGGGACGAGTCGCAAACGAATTGCACTCCGCCATGCCGCAAGGGTTGCTGGCGTCGCGTTCCTGATGATGGCCGCTAGTGGTATCGTCAACCACGCAACGGCTCGCGAGGACGCTCGCCCTCCAGACGGGGAATCGGCGACGCGTTCATGGGTTTCGCTCGACGCCCTGACTAACGGTTTCGGTGTGGTCGCCGTCACGACTAACGCTGGCATCACCACCTGGGCAACGCCGGATGCCAGCCTGCGTTTTTTTGACGGGTCGCGCCGGCTGGAGTTCAACGGCACCCTGCTCTGGATGAACGGGGCAACCACCACGAATGCGGCCACCAACACATTAGCCGCCGCAACCAACGCGCCCGCAACGGCTCTGACGCGCACCCTCGCACAGACCGATGTCGACACCGTGCTCGTACCGCTGCTGACCCCGACTGATCGGTCCGATCAGTCCGATCCCTTTATCGTAATCCTCGACCCCGGCCATGGCGGGGAGGATCCGGGGGCGGTCGTGGCGGACATGCCCCATGAAAAAACGCTGGTGCTGGATGTCGCCCGGCGGGTGCGACGACGGCTGAATGCCGCCGGCATCGAGGTGCGCATGACGCGTGCTGGCGACAAGACGCTGACACTGGCCGAGCGCCCCGAATTCGCCCGTCGGTGCCGCGGCAGTGCGCTGGTGAGCATCCACGCCAACAAGGCCCCCAGCTCCGCGGCCTGCGGCATCGAGACCTTTGTTCTGCCGGCCGCCGGATTTCCCTCGACCGCCGAGACCGTGCCGGTGGCGGAATCGTTCCCTGGCAACCGTCATGATGCCGCTTCCCTCCAACTTGCCTACCTGCTGCAACGCGAACTGATCGACCAGACGCAGACTCTCGACCGCGGCGTCAAGCGGGCCCGTTTTGAAGTGCTGCGCCTGGCACCCTGCCCCGCCGCGCTGGTTGAGATTGGATTCCTGTCGAATACGCCCGAGCGCAATCGACTGGCGGAAACGCACTACCGGAACCGTATCGCCGATGGCATCGCGCTCGCCATCCGCATCTACGTGCTACAGAACTCCCGGCCACCGCTTTAGCGATTACAAATGTAGCCCAGTGGCGCCGCAACTTAGGCAGCGGGGTTTCGCGTGCGGTTACGCATCTTACCTCGACTATGGCAATCAACCGTTCGCTTACAACGATGAAGCCGCACTCGCGGCGCGAGTGGGCTACCGTTTATCACGATTGCGTGGTGCCCACGCCATTAAGCCGAACTTCCTGGTCGAGGTAGGTCAGCACATCACGGAAACGCGCCATATTTTCGGGGTCAACATCAACCAGGTGCTGATGCGCCTGTAGCATGGTGGTCAGCGATAACGCCCGGTTGTCATCCTCATCCAGCCCTTGGAGATGAAGCGCGGAGGCCAGACGCTGTTTCAATTCCGGCTGGGGATCGTTCTGCTCGTGGCATTCCAGTACCCGCTCCAACCCGAGCGTGACGAGCATCTCGTGTGTGCGCGCTGTCAGGTTCATGACGATCACATGCGTATCGCCGGGGTGAATCGCGATGCCTGCCAGCACCCCCATGAATGTGCTGTCCATCCCAAGGCAATCCTCCATATCGAAGATGATATCCCGACAGCCATGATCAAGGGCGGTGATACAGAAACGCTTCAGCGACGGTGCCAACTTGAATGTCGCCCGGCCGCTCACCTTGATCAGCGCGAATGTCGCCTGAACGGCGACCAGCAGGTTACCTCCCGATACCACTGACTGTCCCATAAATTTATTTCCCGCTGAACGGTAACTTCTCAACTCCCAAACGGCACTATAGACTACCCTGATGCCCCCCCCGCGTCCAGACAGAATTGCGTGGCCGTAAATGCCGCCTTTTTATTTGCGGGACATTTGCAAAACCACGCGCAACGGCTCACCATAGGTTCGCCCTCCAAAATAAAACAACCGTTATTAAAAAACTGGAGGGCGAGGCTGTGCCGAGCCGGTTCACGCCGAAGGGGTTTGCAAGACCCTCTTGCGCGTCCGGCGGCAGGTCTTGCGGTTGAGACACAGACGGCAGCGGCTGTCGCTACAGTGGTTGCAGTGCTCGCAGTCGCGGCAGTTGTGTTTCTTGCTGGCCGCGTCGGTTTCCTCGGGCACCCAGACCAGCCCATCGAGTCCTTTTTGCGTGACAAACGGCATGGCCACCTCCCGCCCTATGGTTCCCCGTGCTGTTGCCGCCGGTGGATGATCGCCCGGCGGGCGTAGAGGACAAAGGCGGCGGTAAGCAGCCCGAGACCGGCCAGCAGCACGATGTGCGGCAGCACCAGTTCACGCAGAAGCTGGCCGACCGTCACGGCCTTGTCTTCCCGGATCCGGTCCAGAAAGGCGAAAAGCCGGATCGTACCGACCACCGTCAGCGTCCCGCCCGTGATCAGACAGGACAGACCGCCATGAATCGATTTTCGTTTTGTTTCCACGTCTACACCTCGCGTTTCCTTTTGACTGGACAGGTGTTATCCTAACACGCCGACCGGCAGCCGGGCAAAGCAAAAAGGCGTAAGCAAAAAGGCATGCGGTTCGGAAGTGACAACACAGCGGCTGATGTTGTAGGATGGCGGCGTCCGTGTAGGACAGGCACCCTGCCTGTCCAGCCGAGCCTGAGTTCCATAGCAACCGGCTATGGCTCGGCAGGTCGGGCAAGGTGCCGCGACCTACTTACCGCTATTATGTTTGAGGGCAATCCGGACAAATGGAGCTTGGTTATGCGAAAAGAAAAAGATGCGCTTGGCGCGGTGGACGTGCCGGACGATTGCTACTACGGGGCACAGACCCAGCGGGCATGTGATAACTTCAAGATCGGCGACGAACGTTTCCCCGCCGCCTTTATCCGGGCGCATGCCATGGTCAAGAAGGCCGCCGCACTAGTGAATAGCGGACTGGGCCTGTTGCCGAAAAAGCTGGCCAAGGCCATCGCGACAGCGGCCGACGAGGTCATCGTCGGCAAGCTCGACGCGCAGTTCCCGCTGGTCATCTGGCAAAGCGGCAGCGGCACCCAGACCAACATGAACGTCAACGAGGTGATCGCCAACCGGGCCAACGAGATCCTGGGCCAGCCGCTGGGGAGTAAATCGCCCGTGCATCCCAACGATCATGTCAACCTGGGGCAATCGACCAACGACACCGTCCCGGCCTCGATGCATATCGCCTGCCTGCTGGAACTGCGCGGCCGGTTGCTGCCGACCCTGCGGGCACTCGAGGAGGCCTTGGACGGCAAGGCTGTCGCCTTCAGCAAGATCGTCAAGATCGGCCGCACCCACCTACAGGATGCGACACCGCTAACCCTCGGCCAGGAATTCTCCGGCTACGCGGCGCAGGTCAAGCAGGCCCATGCCGCCATCTCCACCTGCATCCCCGAACTTTCATGCCTGGCCATCGGCGGCACCGCCGTCGGCACCGGTCTCAATACGCACCCCGATTTCGATTGGATGGTTGCCGAACAGCTCAGCCGCCTGACCGGCCTGACCGTTGCCGTGCAGAGCAACAAATTCGCCGGGCTAGCGGCCCATGATGCCGTCGTGCGGTTGTCGGGAATGCTGCGCAGTCTGGCGGCGGCGCTGATGAAGATCGCCAACGACATCCGTTGGCTCGGCAGCGGACCGCGCAGCGGGCTCGGCGAACTGGTCCTGCCCGCCAACGAGCCGGGCAGCTCGATCATGCCCGGCAAGGTGAATCCGACCCAGTGCGAGATGCTGACGATGGTCTGCTGCCGCGTCTACGGCAACGACGCCGCCATCGCGCTGGCCGGCTCGCAGGGAAATTTCGAACTCAACGTCTACAAGCCGCTGATGGCCCATGCCGTGCTCCAGTCGATCGCCCTGCTGGATGACGCCTGCCGCTCGTTCCAGGCCCACTGCATCGAGGGGTTGGAGGCCGATACGCGCCGGATTGCCGAGAATGTGGAGCGCTCGCTGATGCTGGTTACCGCTTTGGCTCCGCGTATCGGCTACGACAAGGCCGCCGCCGTGGCGCTGGCGGCCTGGCGCGAGGGGCAGACGCTACGCGAGGCGGCGCTGGCTGCCGACGTGGTGACCGAGGCTGAGTTCGATGCCTGGGTGCGCCCGGGGGCCATGCTGGCACCCTCGGCAGGGGATGGCGCATGAACGGGACGGTTTATGTCGACTTCGACGATGTGCTCAGCGAGACCGCCCGGCGGCTGGCCGACATCGTGGCCGAGCGGTTCGGACGGCGCACGCCGTTCGAGCAAATCCACTCCTTTGATCTGGGCATCTCGTTCGGACTCCAACCCCACGAACAGGACATCCTGATCCAGTTGTTCCACGACGCCGACATGCTGGCCTCGATTCCGCCGGTGGCCGGGGCCGTCGAAGGCCTGCGCGCCTGGGCGGCCGCCGGTTGCACCGTGCATGTGGTGACCGGGCGCCCCCCCGAGACACACGACGCCTCCCGCGCCTGGCTGGAACGGCACGCGGTGCCTTATGCCGATATCACCTTTGTTGACAAGTATGGGCGGGGGCATGCGGATGTCGCGGGCGTCCGCCAGATGACCCTCGCCGACCTGCAAGCCTGCCACTTCGCCCTGGTGGTGGATGATTCGCCCGACATGGTGCGTCTGCTGGCCAACCGGCCGGAAATCCCCATCGCCGTGTTCGACCGCCCGTGGAATGCGCAACTCGGCCCGGTCGAAAGCCAGCCCAACGTCGTGCGCTGCCGCGACTGGACCGAACTGCTTGCCCGGTTCCCTGAACCCGGATCGAGTGAAAGAAAATGACCATGGATCTGATCAAACGGTTTTTAAGCAAGGATGCCGGCCATCTGGCGCAGTTCATCAAATACGGGATCGCCGGCGGACTCGCGACGCTGACCCAGATTATCGCCTTCTTCGCCTTGGGCTGGCGGCTGCTGCCGTGCCTCACGGACAACGACATCATGGTGCGCCTGCTCGGGATCGTACCGGCGGCCGCACAGGATGGCGGAAGCCGTGCCGTGAATGCCGCCATCGCGACCGCGCTCGCCTTCCTGCTTTCCAACGGGGTTGCCTACAGCCTCAACGTGCTGTTCGTGTTCAAGGGCGGCAAGCACCATTGGCTGCTTGAAATCGGCCTGTTCTATGCGGTTTCCGGTGTTTCGATGGTCATCGGCACGAGCTTGCAGACCCTGTTGATCGCCCGCTACGGGGTGATGACCACCCTCGCCTTCGGCACTAATATCGCCAGTGCGCTGCTGATCAATTACGCCATGCGCAAGTTCTTCATCTTCAAGGGGTGATGACGCTAAACCGAGCGCCAGGCGAGCAGCCAGGCGAGCAGCGGCAAAAGAATCGCGAAGCCGGTCATGACCCAGTGGGCCGTTTTCGAGAAAACAGGCGGCTGCACCGGTAATGAGAACGGCAGCACGATAACCGCGCCGGCGATGAAGCCGAACGCATGACCGGCCAGATCGCTTTGCGGACCGGTTCCCATCATCCCGAGCAGGGCCAGCCCCGAGGCCATCGGCAACCAGGCCCGCCGCCAGACTGCCCGCCAGCGCCGCCAGCGTTTGAAGGCGTTCACGGTCTGGTGCACGCTCATTACACCCAGCGCGGCAAAGCCCATCGTCGAAGCCCCCACGCCGACCAGGCCCGGTGCCGACACGCAGGCGGCCAGCGCATTTCCAACGCATCCACCGCCAAGCAGCAGCAGCAGGCCCAGACCACGTCCGAACGCATGGATCACCGCCTGCCCGACAGCCAGGATAAAAAAGACATTGGCCAGCAGATGCGGCACCCCGGCATGCAGCGTCAGTGCCGTCAGGCAACGCCACCACTCGCCCGCCATGATGGCACCGGAAGACGCCGCGCCAGCCCGATGAAACGGATTACGACCGTCGTACGGCCCGAACCAGAGGAAAGACAACACCAGCGCATACGCCAACCAGAAGGCCGTCCAGCGCGCAGAGGTATCCGCGTCAGTCCTTGTTTCCGGGATTGCCGGCACAGACACAGAGGGAGACAGTCGCTCATTCTCAAACCGACAGAGTTCCGCCCACGCGAGCGCAGCCTGCGTGCAAGGCACATGCAGACGCCAGCCCCCGCCATCAGCGCTGCTGGTCAGCCGGTAATCGCAACCGGCCGCGCTGAGCACGGTGATCCACTCCAACGCCTGCGTCGCACCGGCCGGGGTAAAGGTTTGCTCTCCTGTTTTCACGCCGCCAGTATCGCACCGATCGATCTCCGAATACAGCCCGAAAACAAGTATTCAACGCGTCACCACGCGTGCCCCGCGTGCCCCGCCAATAAATTCAACGGAACGCGGCTTGACCTGCGAGATTAAACCGTTATGCTGTCGAACGAATCAGTCGTCGCCACGAGATGAACCGTTCGCGACCTATCCCAGAGCGATCCATGACAGACATACAGGCACCGACAATCGCAGGCTTCGAGATCCTCGGGAAACTGGGGCAGGGAGGCATGGCCACCGTATGGATGGCTCGCCAGATCTCGCTTGACCGGACCGTGGCCATCAAGGTGCTGCTACCCCGGTTTGCCGTTGACGACGAGGAAGTCGCCCGCTTTCAGAGCGAGGCCCAGGCGGCCGCGCGGCTCAAACACGCGGGGATCGTCCAGGTCTATGACGCCGGCGTGACCGATGGCAGTTATTACTTCATCATGGAATACATCGCCGGCTACACCGTCGGCGACTGGTTGCGCCGCAAGGGCGTCCTGCCGGAGCGTGACGCGCTGCTCGTGGCCGAACATGTCTGCGATGCACTGGCCTACGCCTGGGACCACGCCAAGGTCATCCACTGCGATATCAAGCCGGACAACGTCATGATCGACGACGACGGCACCGTCAAGGTCATGGATCTGGGCCTGGCCCGGACACTGAATGCCATGTCCAGCTATACCGAGGATGATGGATATGTGCTCGGAACCCCCTCCTATATGTCGCCCGAACAGGCCAGGGGTGATGCTCATCTCGACTTCCGTTCCGACATTTATTCGCTCGGTGCCATGCTCTATCACCTGGTTGCCGGCAAACGGCTCTTCAGTGAAGCCGATGAAGAGACCGCGCTGGAATTGCAGATCACCGGAACCGCACCTGACCCGATGGACCTGAACACCTCCCTCTCGAAGCCGACCTGCGCGCTGATTGAACGCATGCTGGCCAAGAATCCCGACCTTCGGGGGGATTCCTGGCAGGCGGTTCATGCGGATATGCGCCGGGTCTACAGCGGACTGATGCCGCATCAGCCCCTGCAAGCGGATGACATGAGTACCGTTCAGCGCAGCGAGCGTCGATCGTCGGTCGACACCGAACGCCTGAAACGGCTGACGGCAAACACATCATCGCTCTCGCGATCCACAGCCATCTGGACCACCCTGTGGACCGCTATCGCCGCTCTGGCCGTCGCCATGGCCATCCGGTTTTATCTCGCGATGGCCAGTCACACACCGCCAGCAGCACCGGTGAGCTCGCCCCCTTCCCCGCCCACCAGAACGGTTTCTTCTTCCCGCCAACCGGCATCAATCGCCCATCCTCCCCGCACCGCTGCCGAACGCCGCGAATCCCCGGTCCAACGCACCCCGACACGGCGGCAGCAAATCGAGGAGCTGCTGCAACAGGTGAATGCCCAAAAGGAGGCTGGGGAATATGCGCAGGCGGAAGCGCTGGTCGCCGCCTACCCGGGCAACCTTCCCGCAGATAACGCCTTCCGCGAGCGCATGCGTCAGGACATCCAGCGACACCGCGACGCACGCGAATCGGAACGCCTGATGGAAACACGCCGACGGCAGGAGCAGCTCGGCCGCGAGATCATGACGCCCGTCATGCAGAATGCCGCTCATGCCATCATCCGGGGGGATCTGCAGCAGGCGCTTGACCTGATCCGGCCACTGCGGGCGCGCGACGACCTTTCCCTGTATCACGATTCACTATTGGAACTGGAGAATGGGCTCGAGTCCCTGCTCAACATCGACGACTCGATCATGGAGACCTTCCGTATGGAACAGGGGCAAACCATCGAGGTCGCCCTCGGTAGCGGGCGGGTCCTTTTGACCATCGGCGAGTTGCAGAATGGCCAGCTGCAGTGCTTTGAGCAAGGCTCGAATGGTGAATTCCGAGAACTCACCATCACGGCACAGGATCTCTCCCCGCACGAACGGGTGGCCCGCTTGAGCGTCAACCATCACGGTGAGGCCGCGATCGCCAGCGGCATGATGGCCTTGAAAGCCGGTGACTCTGCGAGGGCCGCCGGTCTGTTCAGGAATGCACACTTTTTAATTGCCGACCCGCTCTCGCAGCTGGCCGGGCAACAGGCACCATGAGAAAACGCAGCGAAGAAGGAACAACACCCATGCGAACATCCCGATTCCTACGCACCGGCCTTTTACTGGCACTCGCATCCGCCATCCCCTGCCGGGCACTGACGCGGGCGGATCTCACCCCGGCAGCACAAGCCCTGGTTCCCGACGAGGAGTTGATCGCCGTCCATCTCAATGACGGCAGGCAAATAAAAGGCGTTGTAACCTCAAAGACCGCGAGCGCTCTGGTGCTGAGAATCCCCGTTTCGGAAACCATTTCGACCAGCCGCCGGATCATGCGCAGCGACATCAAGGCCATCCAGGATTCGGATGTCACCCCCTTCCTGGCCGCCAAACTGCTTGAACTGAAACTCGATCCGAATGCCAGTTTCGCAGCCGACGAGTACCAGCGGCAGATCGACCTGTTTGACGAGTTCCTTGCCAAGTGCCCCGGCGCCGAGGCGATCGACGAGATCCGCCTGCAGCGCGAGGCGTTTCGTGCCGAACTGGAAAATATCGTGCGCGGCCTTGAACGGGTGCAGGATCGCTGGTGGCCACCGGTTTCAGCCACCATCGAACGCTTCAACCTCAAGTCCGAACAGCTCCGGCAACTGGAGGCTCACAAGGAGTTCAAAACCAATCCGGATGTGACAACCGCACACAAGCAACTTGTCGACGAACGCCGCGACATTGCCCGCCGCCTGCCGGAATTGATGCGCAGTCGCCTCGATGTCCTGCTGGCCGAACGGGATTTCCACAATTCCGTCTACGAGGCCACGCGCTTCCTGCAGTTCTGGATCTCGCAGGTTGTCCAGACCGAAGGCCCCGCCCAGGAAGTGCTCGGGCGAATGGACTTCATGTTCATCCTGCGGATGATGGAACAGATCATGACGACCTACCAGCCAACCGGAGCCGGCAACCGCCCCCCTGCCGGCCATGTCAACGTTCCCAAAGACATGGCCTATATCCCCGGCGGTTACTTCCTGATGGGGGCCAAGGGCGACAACCCCAAGGAAGACACCTTCCCGATGCGGCTGGTCTATGTCAACCCGTTCCTGATGGACAAGTACGAGGTGACCAATAAGGATTACCGCCGTTTCGTGGAACACACGAAAAACACCGGCGAATCCTGGTTCGAGCAGCCTGATGCCCCGCCGCTCAAGAAGCACGATGCCAAAGGGTGGACGCACCGCCATTTGAGCGGCGACCGCCAGCCCGTTGTCGGCGTGGACTGGTTTGACGCCTTTGCTTTCGCCCGCTGGGTCAATGGCAAGGACGCCTTTGATCGCGGTGCGATGAAACGCCTACCAACCGAGGCGGAGTGGGAGAAGGCTGCCCGCGGTATTGAGGGCGCAACGTACCCGTGGGGTGAGGATAAACCCGAGGGCCTCATGGTCAACTGGCCCGCGTTCAGGAAACGGGTCGCCGCCGAGATGGATCGCCAGAATCCACCCGTGCCCCCCGAACCGCCAAAACGCGGAATTTTCAGTTGCCGACGACCGGAACCGCCCCCGCCCCCCCCGCCGACTGTCCTGCCGGACGAGACCTGGAACGTGGATGAGCTGCTACCGGCAAAAGCGCTCCAGGCCAAAGCCGGCGGCCTGCTCAACCCGCCTTGGAAGCAGAAGGATATCAGCCCCTACGGCATCTACCACATGGCAGGCAATGCGGCCGAATGGGTTTATGACTATTATGATCCCGCCTACTACCAAAAAGCGGAAATCAAAGACCCCCAGGGGCCGGAACGAGCCATCGAAACCAACACGTCGCAAAAACACACCTACCGCGGCGGCGATTATCTGGCCGCCGTCGATGCGCTGGCCGCCTTCCGACGTCACGAGCCGGTCGATGCCGCACAGCAAGCTGGCAGCAAATCCGGCCAGCGTCGCGGCGAGACCGGCGCGCCGTTTATCGGCGTCCGTTGCGCCCAATCGCTGTATCTGACCGAACCCGCGGACCAATACGAGGAGCTGATGAACCAGCTCCGCGAACTGGACAAGTAAATGCCTACAGCTGCCGGGCCGCGTCACGCACCGCGTCACGCGCGACTTCCGGCAAGGCCGGATGAATGAAGATCATGCCCAGCAGATCATCAAGCGTCCCCCCCATTTTCATCATGGCGATGAACAGATGGATCATCACCGAGGCCTCGTCACCGACAATGTGCGCACCGAGTACGCGGCGGCTGGCACGATCGGCCAGCACCTTGACAAATCCAAACTCCGACACCCGCGCCATGCCCGGCGTGCTGTCCGCATAGGTCGCCTTGCCGACAACATAATCGATCCCGTCCCTTTCCAACTCATTCTCGCTCGCGCCCACGCCCGCAATCTGTGGCGTGGTAAAGACGGCATAAGGCACGGGACCGTAATCCAGAGCCGGCGTGGGGCCCTGCCCAAACGCCGTGCGCATCAGATATTCGCCCTCGAAATTGACCGTGTGCCGGAACAGGTAGTTGCCAACACAATCACCGAGCGCGTACACGCCGGGCACCGCCGTCTCGAGGTGATCATTCACCCGGATGAACCCTTTTGCATCACGCTGTATCGCGGTGTTTTCCAACCCTAACCGGTCCGTTTCCGGCACCACCCCGGCGGCGACCAACAAGGCGTCGCCTGTCACCACATCGCCGCTGCCATCAGGATAGCGGCCATGCACGTGGAACCGGCACCCGTCGTGGGTAACCCTGTCTAACGTAAAGGGTTTGTGAACCTTGTGATGCGGCAGGAAGCCGCGCTCGAACTCGGCCGTCACATCATCGTCAAGCCCCCGCAGGAAACGACTGCGGACCAGGAACTGGACGTCGCAGCCGTAGGCGCGATAGGCCCCGCCCAGCTCCACAGCGATATACCCTGCCCCCACCACCAGCATCTTGGCCGGCACCGCGGAAAGCTGCAACGCCTCGCGACTGGTGATGTAGGGCGTCCCGGCCAGTCCCTCGACCGGTGGTAGTTCCGGACGGCTTCCGGTGGCAATGAAGATCCTGTCGGCGGTCAGCGCCTCCCCGTTGATCATGACCACCTTGTCAGACACAAAAACCGCATGGCCAGAGTATACCGTGATGCCGGGATGCGTCTCGTGCCGCTCACGGACGGCCAATGACGTCTCGCCCACGTCCCTGCCAATGCGCTGCATGATGTCTGCAAACCGCAGACGCAACTCACCCTCCACATCCAGGCCGAGACGGTGGGCGTGACGTGCATGCTCGGCCACCTCCGTGGGATGAATCAGCATCTTGGACGGTATGCAGCCACGATTCAGGCAGGTACCACCGAACGCATCCTCCTCGATCAACGCCACGGTCAATCCCCGCTGCGCCGCCGGAATCGCGATTTTCGTCCCGCCGCCGCTACCGATCACAATAACATCTGTTTTTTTCATGTTCCGCTCCTCGCCTAAGTCGCTAGCCATTGAAAACCTATTTTCACGATCACTTAAAACATTGACATAGGCGTCAAATTAAGACAACGTTTACGTTCAATGAATAATCCAGTAGCGGGGCGTTATTAACCAATTGGCCGGTCGGGAGATCAAATGGCAAAATTTTTGCGAGTTCTTGTAGTCTTCATCTTTATTCTTTCGATCGCCGCGCTGACGCTCGGCACCATGCTTTTCGCCAAGCGCGAGATCTTGAAAGGCCGTACCTACAAACTCGAGGAAGGGCTGATCAGCCTCGCGCGCACGCTGGAAGCGGAACCGCCGCAGGAACCCGAAACGCCTCCCGCCTACCCCGCACGAGATGTCTCCGGGGTCGCCGCCGAGATTATCGATAATCCGACCACCAGCCCGTTCTGGGACACCTACAAGCATGAACTCGAAAATATCGACCAGGTCCAGACATTGAATTTCAACACGGAAAAATGGCGCCGGGATTTGATGAGCTACTACAAGATTGATCCGGTGACTTCTAAACCGGAACGCAACCCGCTGACCAACCTTAAAATTTCAGATGGTCCCGGAACGACACAAGCCGTGATCAACTATGCGATTGAACGCGCCACCGAGCAGCTGAACGTCCTCAACGAAACCCGCCAACAACTCCAGACCATCCGCACGGAACTGATCGAAACAATCAGGGATCTCAACCAGCAAAAGCAGACGCTGCGCGAACGTCTGGTTCATATCGTCCAACTCAACAATGAAATCGCCCAGCTCAACCGCACGATTGAAGGGCTGCGCCGCGATCTGCAGCAGGCCAATGACCAAATCGCCGAACAGAAACTGCGCATTGCCGATCTGGAAGCGGAGAAGCGAGAGCTCGAAGAGAAAAATGACGGTCTCAAGATCAAAACGGAAGAACTCATGGGGATCATCGCCGACCTTCGCGACCAGATCAAAACGTTGGGATCTGCCGGAGGGGGGGGACCAGTCGGAATAGGAACCAGCGTCACGCTCGATCGTCTGCGTGGCCAAATAACGCCAGGAATCAAGGGCCGGGTGGTCTCCGTGGATCAGAAAAACCTATTTATTGTCATGGAAGTCGAGCCGGAATTCGTCAAGGAAGCGTTCAGCGCCATGACCGATGGACAACTCCCCAACGTTCCTCTGCTTATCCAGCGTAAAAATGCTGATGAAAAAAAATCGCTCTTTATCACCAAGGTACGTCTCGTCTCGATCAAGGCGGAAAATAACCTGGCCATCGGCGAGATCTTGACAGACTGGCAGCAAGGCCCCATCAATAACGGCGATATCGTCCTGTTCCAGTAACCCGGACGGATACCGACCATTCGACCAATGGGGGGTCAGCCATTCAGTGAGATAGGCGGCAACAGATGAATATACGAGCCTTGACTGCCATTATGCTGATCGCCAGCGTAGCCCTATTAGCCAGTGGCTGCGCTACCCCTCACGATTCCGATATTCCCTGGAATTCGCCGGCAAGCTGGGAAGGAAGCCCCTATATTCCCGGCTTCTCGCAATAGAGCGTCAGTAGCGAAGTCACGAATAAGAACCTATTCCGATCAACGCTTCGGCGATCTGAACCGCGTTCAACGCAGCACCCTTGCGGATGTTGTCACCAGCCACAAACAGGCAAAGCCCGTTTTCCACACTAGGATCCTTGCGGATACGCCCAACCAGGCAGTCATCCTGCCCTTCCACGCTCAGCGGCATGGGGTATTTGGAAGCCGCCGTATCATCAACCACTTGAATACCGTTGGCCGCATTCAGGATTCGTTTAGCCTCCTCAACCGAAAGCGGCCGTTCAAACTCGAGATTCAAGGCCTCTGAATGCCCGTAGAAGACGGGGACACGCACACAGGTGGTCGTTACCTTGATCTGGTCATCCCCCAGTATCTTACGCGTCTCAAAGAGCATTTTAGCCTCTTCGCTGGTAAAGCCCGGCATCTCTGCTTTCAGTCCACCGATCTGCGGTAACACATTGAGCAGGATCTGATGTGGGTACGCTTCATGCGAAAGCGGCTTGCCGGCCACATAATCCTTGAGCTGCACTTCCAGCTCGAAAATGGCATTGCGACCCGTTCCTGACACCGCCTGGTAGGTGGCGGCGACCATCCGCCGCAAACCGGCGGCACGATGCAGTGGACCGACCGCCATCAAGGCAATGATCGTGCTACAGTTCGGATTGGCGATAAACCCCTGGTGGTTCCGCAGCGCTTCCGGATTGACCTCCGGCACGACCAGCGGAACCCGCGGATCCATGCGAAAATCATCGCCATTATCGATCACGACTACGCCACGCTCGACCGCCTGCCAGCCGAACTGTTGCGAGGCACCTTTCGAACCCTCTGTACCGGCAAAAAACGCGAAATCAAGGCCGTCAAACGCCTCGGGTGTGGTTTCGACGACGCTAAACACTTCCCCGGCAATCTCCTCCTCACGGGCCGATCGGGCCATAATGCGAATCTCGTCACAGGGAAATTGACGTTGCCGCAGCACCTTGACCATCTCGGTTCCGACGGCACCAATGCCAACTATGCCAACTTTATAGTTTTTACTCATAAGATAAGTGGTTGCCCGACATGGACTCGAACCATGACAAACAGATTCAGAGTCTGTTGTGCTACCATTACACCATCGGGCATCGAATCGAGTTTTGGCTTATACGTGATTCCGTTTAATTAGTCAACTCTCATCGGCATGAGCACGTAAAGAAATGGAATATCACATTTAATGACAGCCGGGCTGAGATTGTCCGTCAACTCGATGGAAACCTCATCATTGGAAAGGCTCTTCAAGGGATCCATCATGTAGTCCGGATTAAACGCGACCGTTATCGGCTTGCCGGTATACTTGATGGGGATCGTCTCGCGCGATTCACCCACATCCGGCGTTGAGGTCAGGATCACCAGGTTGTTGGCATCAAATGTCAACCGCGTGGCACTGGTCTTGTCCGCGATGATCAGCGATGCACGGCGCAATGCCGTCAGCAGGGCTTCCCGCTCCAGCGTTACCCGCTCCTCGCACTGCGCCGGGATAACCTGACGGAAATTCGGATAGGTACCATCAATAAGCTTGCTCGCCAGAACCGTCCCTTCAAAAACAAATACCACCTGGTTGCCCTTGGGGTAAATACGCAGGTTGCCGGTATCCTTCAAAATGTGCAGCAATTCACTGACCGCCTTGGAAGGCAGGATCATATCCGCCTCGGATTCCTCCGGGAACTCAACTTCGTTCTCAGCCAGTGCCAGACGCCGCCCATCGGTTGCTACCGCCGTCAGTTTGGCTTCCTTGAAGCTCAGCATCACCCCGTTAAGGACGTAGCGCGTTTCATCGGTCGACGCGGCATAGGCGGTCTTGCGCAGCATCTCACGAAACACCCCCTGGTCGATCAGGTAGGAAAAATCTCCATCATCGGCCAACGGCATCGCCGGAAAATCATCGGCCGGCAGACCGACAATCTTGAAGAACGAGGACCCGCTGGTAACCGACATCTGGTCCTTCTCGTCGCTCTCGATCTGCAGCGTGCTTTCGGGAAGCTCCCGGACGATTCCGGATAAGCGCCGGACGGGAATGGTCGTGGACCCGCCCTCCTCGATCCGTCCCTCGATGGTGCAGCGTACACTGACATCCAGATCGGTCGTGGATAACGTGATGTTATCACTCTCGGCCGTGATCAAGACATTGGAAAGAACCGGCAAGGTGCTGCGGGTAGCCACCACATTTTGCACGGCCTGCAAGCCTGCGGCCAGAACCGATTTATCGATACTCAATTTCATAACTCCCCCTCTCGATCAGATAACAACCCTGCTGCCTTTGTTAAGAACAATAAACTAGATTAATATCTTATTTAAATTAAATATTCAACCTATTATAGCCTGTTCACCGTGTTAATAATTCCGTTTTCTGTTGCTATCAAAGCCGATTCAATCCAGTTGGCCTGTTCATAAGCATGACAGCCGATTTAACATCCAGGATGATAACCTTCACGATTGATAACAAACAGTCGGTTATCAACAGCTGTGGTCACGTTATCAACAACATGCTTCAACAAGTCAGAGAGCGATCAAACAGTAACCGGTTTCCCGAGTTTACGTGAAATTTCATGTACATTTCGGCGTAAATCGGTATCCACATCCATACGCCCCTTGATGGCTTTATGGGCATGGAGAACGGTGGCATGAGTCTTGTCAAAGGCCTGGCCAATATCGGGTAGGGAAGCTGGCGTCAGCTCACGGCATAGATACATGGCGACCTGTCGGGGTACCGCGATCGAACGGGGCCTCTGTGTACTGCTCATATCGGCCACACGGATATCGTAATGGGCCGCCACGGCACGCTGGATAGAGGACAGGCTGATGTCTTCCTGTTTTTCCTGTTCAAGCGTATCACGCAGCAGATGTTGCAGGGACTCAATCGTCAGTGGCTGACGCGTCAGTGAGGCGAACGAGACAGCGCGTACCAGTGCCCCTTCCAGACGGCGTACATTAGAGCGCACATGCTGCGCTATAAAGCTCATCAGTGGTTGCGCGATATCGACGTTCATCTGCTGGCGCTTGGATTGCAGGATCGCCATGCGGGTTTCGAAATCCGGCTCTTCAAGCTCGGTCACGAGTCCCCACTCAAAACGGGATACCAAGCGTTGCTCCAGACCGGAAATTTCAGCAGCCGGCCGGTCACTGGTCATGATGATCTGCTTGTGGGAATCAAACAGGGCATTGAAGGTGTGGAAGAACTCTTCCTGGATACGGTCCTTGCCGGCAAGGAAATGGATATCATCGATCAGCAGCAGATCGGCGGTACGGTAAAGTTTGCGGAATTCGGGCAGTGAGCGCTTCTGTAGGGCGTCGATATAGGCGTTCAGAAGGGCCTCGCAGGTGACGTAGCAGATATTGCGCGCCTTGCCGTTGGCTAGGACGGTATGACCGATGGCCTGCATCAGATGCGTCTTGCCGAGTCCGGTACCGCCATAGATGAACAGCGGGTTGTAGGCACGTGCCGGTGCCTCGGCGACGGCCATGGCGGCGGCATGCGAAAAATTGTTCGAAGGCCCGACAACAAAACGATCCATCGTGAACTTCGGGTTCAACGCTGGCTTGAAGTCCGGTTTGCGGGCGGTCAGTCGCTCCCGTATGCTGCGTTTTTCCTTGAGCTGGGTCGCGGGCGACTCTTCAAACTGCTGGGCCTTGACGGTAAAGACAATTTTATACTCCATCCCGGTAACCGCCCGCAATGCATCTTGAATTAGCGGTAGGTAGTTTTCCTCCAGCCAGGATTGATAGAAATCATTATCCACACCCAGCGTCAGTGTATTGTCACTAAGCGCGATGGCATCAATGACACCGATCCAACGGGAGTAGACATCGGCATGAAGCGTCGACTGCAGGTGGGAGCAAGCTTGGCTCCACAGTAAACTGGCAGGCGTTTTCTCCACTTGATGAACTCCTAATTGAGGGGGTAAAACCATCGATGAACGGACGCCATAGTTAACACGTCGCGGCCGCGAAACAAGAAAAAAAATCGAAAACCTTTTAACAGGTTATGAACAGCTTGTCTTAACTCATTCCTAATCGGTCGCTTGCATCTTCCAAACCGGTCTTTCTGGCGGGAAAAAGTTCCTGAGGTTCAGGCACAAGCTATTCGCGATGGGTGGGAATACGCTGGATGTCCGCCCCGAGCCGTCGCAATTCCTGGTCGACCTGTTCGTAACCGCGATCAATCACCTGGGCATTGCCGATGCGGCTTTCCCCGTCGGCGCAGAGTGCCGCCAGCAGCAATGAAACGCCCGCGCGGATGTCCGGGCTGGAGAGCTGCGTGGCATGCAGCCGCGAGGGCCCGCTGACGATGACGCGGTGCGGGTCGCATTGCACGATCCGGGCCCCCATCTCAATCAACCGGTCGACAAAATACATGCGGCTTTCGAACATCTTCTCGAAAAACAGCATGGTGCCTTCCGCCTGGGTTGCCAGGACGATCGAAACGCTCATCAGGTCGGACGGGAAATTCGGCCAGGTGCCATCTTCAAGCTTCGGGATGGCCGCCCCGATATCATCCTGGATGTGCAACCGCTGTCTGGCGGGGACATGCACCGTGGTTCCGCCCAGGTTTAATTGGATACCCAGCCGTGCAAAGTGCTTGCCGATCACGGTAAAATCAGCCGGGGCGATATTCTCGACAAACAGCTCGCCGCCGGTCAACACGGCGGCGGCTATGAAACTCGCCGCCTCGATGTAGTCTGAAGAAATCTTGTGAGATACGCCATGCAGCGATTCCACCCCTTCGACCCGCAGCCGGTTTGTGCCGATTCCCTCGATGCGTGCACCCATGCCGCAGAGCAGGCGGCACAAGTCCTGGACATGCGGTTCGCAGGCGGCATTGAAGATCACGCTTTCGCCAGGGGCAAGGACGGCAGCCATCACGATATTCTCGGTAGCCGTCACGCTGGCTTCGTCCAGCAGGATATCCGCCGCGCTGAACAGATCGCCGCGGGTGAAGGTGTATCCCCCCTCGGTTTCGACGCGGATCCCAAGCTGTTCAAGCCCGTCGATGTGGGTGTCCAGCCGCCGCCGGCCGATCACATCCCCACCGGGATGCGATACCGTCACGGTCTCATGCCGGGCGGCCATTGGCCCGGCGAACAGAATCGACGCGCGTGCCTGCCGGCAAAGCGCTTCGTCCAGACGACGCTTATGAAGACCCTTGCAGCAGATCGTGACGGAATGGTCAACCAGGCTAACGCTAGCTCCCAGATCGACCAGGATATCCAGCATGGTCTGCACGTCCCGGATCAGCGGCAGGTTGTGCAGCGTGACCGGTTCATCCGTCAGCACGCAGGCGGCCAGCATCGGCAGTGCGGCATTCTTGTTGCCGGGCGTCCGATGGGTGCCGCTGATGCGGCATCCACCCTTGATAACCAGTTCTGACATGGGCAGATTCGTTTCAGGAAAGTAGTTTGCGCACGGTTTCGACCACATGTTCGGTAGTGAAACCGAACTTCTCCGCCAGAACCTTGTAGGGACCGGAGGCCCCGAAGCGGTTCATGGCGATGCTATAACCATCGTCGCCGATGTAGCGTTCCCAGCCCATGGAGGCCGCAGCCTCGACCGAAACCTTGATCCTGCAACCCTGCGGGATCGTCTCCCGCCGATAGGCTTCCGATTGGGCATCGAACAGCTCCCAGGAGGGCATGCTGACCACCCGTACGCAGCATTCCGCCGCCAATAGCTTGGCGGCATCCAGAGCCAGTTCCACTTCTGAGCCGGAGGCCACCAACAGGACATCGGGCGTTCCTGCCTCGCTTTGCCAGAGGGTGTAGCCACCGCGTTTGACATTCATGGCGGACGGATACACGCTGCGGTCGATGACCTTCAGGTTCTGTCGCGTCAGCAGGATCGCGGTCGGCCCATCCTTCTTCTCCAGGGCCACCAGCCAAGCCGCTGCGGTCTCGGTCGGGTCCGCCGGACGGATCACCGTCATTCCCGGCATGCAGCGCAGCGAGGCGAGCTGTTCAACCGGCTCGTGCGTCGGCCCATCCTCGCCGACATAGAAACTGTCGTGCGTGAAGGCATAGATCACCGGCAGCTTCATGATCGAGGCCAGCCGAACCGCCGGACGCATGTAGTCGACGAAGACGAAGAACGTCGCCCCGAAGACCCGGAAGCCGCCATGCAGGGCCAGGCCGTTGAGGATCGCCCCCATGCCATGCTCACGCACGCCGAAATGGAAGTTACGGCCGCCGAACCGCCCCGGCATGATCGCCTCGGCGCCATTGATCCAGGTCTTGGTGCTGGGCGCCAGGTCGGCGGAACCGCCGACAAGCTGGGGAATGGCTTTGGCCATGCTCTGGATCACGGTGCCGCCCGCCACACGGGTGGCGACGGGCTTGGTGATGTCGAAGACCGGCAGCATCGATTCCAGATCCGCCGGCAACCGTCCCGCCAGCGCATCATTCCAGAGAGCGGCCTTTTCCGGATTCGCGGCAGCGTAAGCCTTGAACAGGCGTTGCCATTTCGACTGTTCGCGCTTAAGCTGTGACTGGCGCTTGGCAAAGATCGCGCTAACCGTCTCCGGCACAAGGAACGTCTCATTCTCGGGAAGGCCCAGATTGCGCTTTGAGAGCCGCACTTCCTCATCGCCGAGCGGTTCGCCGTGCGCCGAGGCGGTGTCAGCCTTGTTCGGACTCCCCTTGCCGATCGTGGTTTTGCAGATGATCAGGGTCGGACGCTTCTGCTCGCGCTTGGCCTTGCGAATGGCCTTATCGATCTGGGCGTGGTTATGCGCATCGATCGTGATCACATTAAAGTGGTACCCCTTGAACCGCAACGGCACGTCGTCGCTGTAGGCCAGCGAGGTGCGGCCCTCGATCGTAATCCGGTTGTCATCGTAGAAAACGATCAGACGATTCAGGCCGAGGTGACCAGCCGTAGCGAACACCTCGTGGCTGATGCCTTCCATCATGTCGCCATCCCCGCAGAAAACATAGGTATGGTGATCGACCAGAGCGGTCTCTTCGGTATTGAAGCGGTCGGCCAGCATACGCTCGGCAATCGCCATGCCGACGCCGTTGCCGCAGCCCTGCCCCAGCGGGCCGGTCGT
>CAZOXS010000327.1:0-4667 GCA_964583785.1 uncultured Victivallales bacterium | reverse complement strand
CTTCAGGCGCTTGTTCTTGAGGTGCGCAGGCACAGGCAGCGACCGGCCCTGCTCGACATCCTTCAGTGCGGCGCCGATCGCCTTGTAGGCCGCATTGCTCTTGGGTGCCGTCGCCAGGTAGGTAGTCACCTGCGAGAGCGTGATGCGCGCCTCGGGCATGCCGACGAAGTCGACCGCCTGCAGCGCCGCCACGGCCATCAGCAGGCCGCGCGGATCGGCGTTGCCGATATCCTCCGAGGCCAGGATCACCAACCGGCGGGCGACAAAGCGCGGATCCTCGCCGGCATAAAGCATCTTCGCCAGCCAGTAGACCGCCGCTTGCGCATCGGAGCCACGCACGCTCTTGATGAACGCGGAGATGGTGTCGTAGTGGCCGTCCTCGTCATGATCGTAAACCACGGTCTTCTTCTGGACCGAGTCGACCGCCACGTCCACGGAGACGTGGATCCGCCCGTCCGCCGACGCGGGGGTTGTCAGCACCGCCACCTCCAGTGCATTGAGTGCCCGTCTTGCATCCCCCTCGCAGACCCTGGCAATATGCATAAGCGCGGCATTGTCCGCCTGCACCGGATAAAGGCCCAGACCGCGTTCCTCGTCTGCCAGGGCGCGCACGAGCAGTTCCATCACCGCCGCCTCGTCGAGCGGACGCAATTCGAACACCATGGAACGCGAGGTCAGCGGCGTGTTAATGAAGAACATCGGGTTGTGCGTGGTTGCCCCGATCAGGGTGACGGTCCCCTCCTCCACATGCGGCAGCAGCACATCCTGCTGGGCCTTGTTGAAGCGGTGGATCTCATCAACAAAGAGAATGGTCTCGCGGCTCTCGTGGCGCAACCGGTGTCGGGCGCTTTCTAGCAGTGCACGCAACTCCGCCACGTTGGCCAGGACGCCACTGGTACGCACGAAGCAGCGCCGTGTGGCGCTAGCGATCACCTCGGCCACCGAAGTTTTTCCGCAACCGGGCGGTCCATACAGGATGACGCTGCTCAGCCGGTCGGCCTGAATGGCCCGACGCAGCAACCGCCCCTCCCCCAGGATATGCGCCTGCCCGGCAACTTCCTCGAGCGTGAGCGGGCGCATGCGCGCCGCCAACGGACGCGAGGCCATTCCGCCATCCTTCTCCGGTTTTTCAAACAAATCCATACCCGTAACCCTGCAAAAAAATACCCCGCCGTGCCGAGCTAGGCGATATCTCTGAACCTCGAATACGAGGTGGGTGCTCTAGTCAATGCCGCCGCTGCCCGCCCAGAGGACGGTATGGCGTTGGCATCGCCTTCAAGCTCCCTGAACAGTTAAACCTGGGTCAGAGATGTTTGCCTGTTTATCGAACAAAGCAGGGTATTAAATTCCCATTACGAGTATGTATTCTCTTGTCACAGAGCAGCCGGTGTTCGCAACCCGCCTGCCAAGGCATCCTTCGGTCTTCTCTTGCTTCCCGAAAGCCTCCTTCCGGATGTCCCTTCAAAGCCACGGCACCCCTTGTAACCATCCCTGCCGCCGACATTTAAACCAATAACGCACTCATTATCGGATAATCTCAATCCCGCCCGTTCAATATCCCCGCGTGCATCCTCGCACGCCCCCTTTTCTCACCCCTCGCGGAACACAACCCCCAACTCCCGCCGCAGCGCATCCTTGATCGCTTCATGCAACGCATTGGCTTCTTTATCCGTCAGTGTCCGCTCCGCCGACTGATACGTGAGACTGTAGCCAAGACTCTTCTGCCCTTGACCCGCCTCTCCGCTGCAAAATATATCAAACAGACTTACCCCTGTCAACTCACCCGGCGCTGTCTTTTCGATCACACGCATGATGTCACCATGCGTCGTACCCGATCCCACGACGAGCGCCATGTCGCGACTGACCGGCGGATATTGCGGAAAAGCCTGATAAACAGGCGTTTGAAAACCATTCGCCAGCAGTGGTTTCACCCACAATTCCCCCACCGCAACCGGACCTTTCAGGCGCCGAGCCCGGCGCAGATCCTGACGCAGTAAACCAATAAACCCCAATCGGGTGTCGCCCAGCCAGACGTCGGCAACCATGCCGGACTCGCAAGCGGGGACCGCCGCCGGGCGGAAGGATACGCGGCTCGTGCGCAAGGCGACAGCCAACTGCTCGACAATGCCCTTGAGCGCCAGGAACGCATCCTCATTGCCGACCGCGTCGCGCGCGTGCAGGGAGTCGCCGCTCAATTGCCCGGTCAGGCCGAAGGCCACGTTCGTCTGCTCCTCGATTTTTCCCTGTTCATCACGACTGAAGACCGTCCCGATCTCGAAAAGCGCCGCCGATTCGATCTGGCGGGCGTGATTGCGCGCCAGGCACTCGACCACCTGGGGCACGAGCGAGGGACGCAGCACCCCTTGATCTGCGCTGACCGGATTGGGCAGCACGACGCGACGGGCATGGTCAGCGGAATCAAAGTCGTCCAGCAAGGCGGCGGCCGTGAAACTATAGCTCATCATCTCGCGCAGTCCCAGTCCTGCCAGCACCTCGCGACAACGGAACAGGGCGCGTGTGGCCGAGTCGTCGGCCCCCGGCACCACGGTCGCCGAGGGTACGGTATCGGGAATATGCTCCAGCCCATGCATCCGCGCCACTTCCTCGATCAGGTCCGCTTCGCATTCCAGATCAGGTCGAAAAGAGGGCACGTTCACGGTGAATACACCATCCTCGCGGTTACTTACCGGCAATGCCAGCGACTCGAAGATCCCGCGCACGCGTGCGGCCGGAACCTCCGTTCCGAGTACCCGGCGCAAGCGCCCGGCATCCAGCGAGACCATCCGCAAGGGAGGCGGAGCCGGGTAGACATCCACCCTGCCATTGGCCGGCTTCCCGGCCGCCAACGCCTGCATCAAGGCCGCCGCCCGGTCGCTCGCCCAAGCCACGCCTGCCGGATCAACCCGACGCTCGAAGCGGTGCGAGGATTCAGTGGAAAGCCCCAATGCCGTCGAGGTCTGGTGAATGGAACGCGGATCGAAAGCCGCGCTTTCGAGCAGCACCGTGGTCGTGGCGTCACGGATCTCGCTACCGGCCCCGCCCATGACCCCGGCCGCCGCCACGGGCGTCCTGGCATCGGCAATCACCAGCATCGAGGCCGAAAGCCGCCGTTGCACGCCGTCGAGAGTGGCCATGGTCTCACCCTCGCCGGCGCGACGGACGACGATCTGGCCATCCTTGAGAAGGGCATAGTCAAACGCATGCAGCGGTTGGCCGCATTCGAGCATCACGTAATTGGTCACGTCCACCACGTTGCAGATCGGACGCACCCCGCACAGGGTCAGCCGCTGCTGCATCCAGAGCGGGCTCGGGGCAATCGTGACCCCGGTTAACACACGCGCCGTGTAGCGCGAGCACAACGCCGTATCGTCGATCCTGACCGTCACCAGATCCGCGACGGCCTGTTCGCCCTCACGGACCTCGAACGCCGGCATTTTCAACGGTTTACCGTAAAGCGCGGCCAATTCGCGTGCGATCCCGATCACGGACAGGCAGTCTGGGCGGTTCCAGGTGATCTCCAGCTCCAGGACCGTTTCCGCCGGTCCGAGCACCTCGCGCAGCGGGGTGCCTGCCAGCGTCTCGCGCGGTAGCAGCATGATCCCCCCGTGATCATCCGAAAGGCCGAGTTCATCCTCGGCACAGAGCATGCCCAGCGAGACTTCCCCGCGGATCTTGGATTTCTTGAGCTTCGTCCCGTCCGGCAGGACCGTCCCGACACCGGCGAAGGCCGCCTTGTCGCCCACCTCGAAGTTCGACGCCCCGCAGACCACCGGGAGCACTTCCTGCCCATCAAAGACCTCGCACAGCCGCAAGCGGTCCGCATTCGGATGCGGACGGATCGCCCGCACCTCGCCGACAACCACGCCGGGGAAATCCCCGCCGACCGGATGAATACCTTCGACTTCAATACCTGAAAACGTCAACTTATCGGCAATCGACTGCGCCGCGACACCTTCCAGATCCACATATTCATTCAACCAACTGATCGGTACTTTCATAAGCCTTCCAGATTCCATGCATTCCCGACACACGAACGCTGCCGGTGTCTGTCATTCAAAAAGGATCAATTTGCACAAAACCGCCTGATTAGACAACTCAAAACCGCAGCGCGTCATACAGCGGCCCCGCCAGGCGTTCTGCCAGCGCGGTGAACGCCTCCGGCGGATCGAAGGGGCCGTCGGCACCGAATGCCTGACGGTAGTAGACGTTCTTACCGTCGCCGTAATCGCCATTCCAGGCGGCCAACGCCTTCTTCAAGCCGGCCTCGAGGCGGTGATCATCGTCCTTCCCGTGACGGTACGCACTGGCATAGGCATCGGCCGTGGCCGGCGTGAATGAGGGCACGCCGTGCCGCCCAGCGAGGAACAACTCGACAAACGGCAGCAGCAGCGCCAGCGCCTCCCCTTGATCCAGCGGGGCGAAACAGGCCTGTTCGGGCTTCTCGTCCTTGCCGGGCCGGGCACCGAAAAAGAAACGGGTCTCGGCGACACCGGCGGCACAGGTGAACAGGTGGCGGATCCAGGCCGTGAAGCGATCCTCGCCCCGCACCTTCCCCCAGCGCACATCCAGCGCCAGCGGCGTCTGCACCCCTGCGCGGACGAACGTCCGGCAGCCGCCCTCGATCTGCAGTCCGCCGACCGCGACTGCGGCGGGCACGGTTCCCGCTG
>CAZOXS010000326.1:0-3846 GCA_964583785.1 uncultured Victivallales bacterium | reverse complement strand
AGTGTGCTCAAAAATGGTGATTCCAGCCCATCAGGCGGCCAAAAACCCACACGCGCACAGCATCCGCCATTTTCCCTTGCAGAACCCCTCGTGGTTCCCGGCTTCAAGCGGGAACCACGAGGGGTTCTGCAAGTGCCTCACTGGTGATGACAAATTGTGGGGCGAGCTTGCGCAAGAGATGATGTGTCGCTACAATCGCCCTCAATTATCATGACTTACTTGCGGCAACCAGAGTTGCAAAGGCGTCGTGCGCTCGCTCTTGGTGGTCTGGGATGCGAAAGGATTGGGGGAGATGACGGATGTTGATGTACTCGTGGTGGGTGGAGGCACCGCCGGGACGATTGCCGCCATCCAGGCGGCACGGGCTGGTGCGCGCACGCTGCTGCTTGAGCGGGGAGGGCAGCTTGGGGGGATGATGACCACGGGAGGGGTGGCCTACCCCGGCCTTTTCGACGCCTGGGGCAAGCAGATCATCGCCGGTATCGGCTGGGAACTGGTCAAGGAATGCGTCGCGATGGACGGGGGCGCGAGATCATGCCGGGGTCGATGCTCTTTCAACTCGACGAACCTTACAATCCGGGGCGCAAGGAGCTTGATCGGCTTTATGTTATCGCTGCCGATTCAAGCAATGCGCGTACCGTCACGGCGGCGAATCTGGCCGGGCGGAAGCGCGTGCTCGCCAAAGTCAGGTCGGAGAAAAATCGGCTGATGTTCCTGCAGTTCGAGGCCTCCCATCGCGAGAGCTACCGCATTGTCGGCGAAACGGTCATCACGGTTGATGACTATACCTCCGGGCGCGTATTCGAGGACGCCGTCTGCTATGCCTTCTACCCCGTCGATCTGCATACGGATGAGGGGGGCAAGCCGCAACCGCTTGCGGATGGCGTTGTTCCCACGATTCCCCTCCGGGCGCTCGTGCCCAAAGGCAGCCGCCATCTGCTGGTGGCTGGACGCTGTGTCTCCAGCGACCGCCTTGGCAATTCGGGCCTTCGCGTCCAGGCCTCCTGCATGGCCATGGGTCAGGCCGCCGGAGCCGCCGCCGCCCTTGCCGCCGCCCGCGGCACGACACCCCTTGACCTGCCCCTGGATGAGATTCGTTCATTGCTCAGGCTGCACTCGGCGATCGTGCCCGCTTAAAAAAAAGACTGGAAATCGTCAGGCAAACCGTCTAAAGTGCCCGAATTCTTCGCGCAGGAGTAATTCAGTGGTAGAATGTCAGCTTCCCAAGCTGAACGTCGCGAGTTCGATCCTCGTCTCCTGCTCCACTTTTTCAGGGGTTTTTCGATAAGGAAAGCCCCTTTTTTATTGGGTTTTTTCGTTGTTTCGCTTTTGTTGGCGATTTTCATGCCCCGGCCGAATCAATGTGAAATTGTGTGCGTTTGGGTGCAGGGGTGTCAAACAAGTGTCAAATATTTGACACCCTTCGGGGGGGCTGAAATTGTCTGAAACAGGGTTCTGTCCTATCGGGCCGGCTTGGTTCAGCAAGCTTTTGAACACTTAACGAAGATTTTTCCACCGCCGCCACGCGTACAAAACCGCCGTAACCATCCCCGCCCGTAGCCCCGACCGCCATTTTGGCACCCCGTAGGTGCGCTGAAACGCTCACCCCTTCGATGGGGCAATGGTGAAGCCAGGCTCGGCACCCGCGAGTGAGCCTTAAACCACCATATCCAGCACCGGTATCCGGATGCGGCGTCTTCGTGTTTCGCCTTGCAGCAGGTGCTGCCGCCGCCAGCAGGGCGTGTCTCGGTCTGCCACGGGAGCGGTTTTGAGTGCGAGGCCGGTCGCCAGGCATACGGTATGCTTGCCGTGACGGCGCTGCAGGCTGTCCAGCGTGGCCCCGATACGCCGCTGCCGCTCCACCGCCTCGGGCTCCTCGAATAGCTCGTACTGCCGCCGCCGGTCATCCTCCAGCCGCCCGAGCACGACCCCGGTAGCCCGGTAGGTCGCGCCGCTGACATAAAGCATATCGAACATCGCCCGTGCAGCCGGGATGGCTTCCTGTGCGGTATACACCCCTTGCGGTAGCCTGACGGCCAGCTCACGCTCGCCGTAGTCGCGCAGCCGCAGCGAGACCGCGATTTCCGTGGTGCGTAGCTGGTAGCGTCTCAGCTTGATGAAGGCCGACTCCAGATTGCGCACCAGCTTGGCGTAGACGAATTCCAGGTCATCCGACGGGGTGGAGAACGTCTTGCTCTTGGCAATCGAGTTCTGCGGCCGCCAGGGGGTTTTGTCCACCGGTAGCAGCCGTGTGCCGCGCAGCTCGTGCCAGATCTCGGCACCCGGCTTGTGCAGCAGCTTGCGGACCCAGGCTTCCGGGCGCTGGATGAAGTCATAGGCGGTCTTGAGCCCATAACGCTCCAGCCGAGCCACCCGTGCGCTCCCCAGCCCCCAGACGTCCGCCAACGGTACACGCTGCAGGAAACCGCAAATATCCTCGCCGGCGACAACGGTCAGCCCGTTTGGCTTCTTGAAGTCGGAGGCGATCTTGGCCAGCCCCTTGGATAGGCTTAATCCCACCGATACCGTCAGATCGAGTTCGCCGTTGATGGCCTGCTGCATGGCCGCCGCGATTTCGGCATAGCGTTTACCGTGGTAGCGCTCCATGCCCGTGATATCCGCGAAGCCCTCGTCGATCGAGTACTCCTCGACCTCGGGTGTGTAGCGCCGCATGATCTCGAACATCCGCTTACTGAAGAGACTGTAGTTTTCGTAGTCGCTGGGCAGCACGACCAGTCCCGGACACAGCTTGCGGGCATCCCACAGGCTGACGCCGCGCTTTACGCCCAGCGCCTTGGCCTCGTAGCTGGCACAGGCGATGATGCCGCGCTCCTTGCCGGTCACCACCGGTTTCCCTCGCAGATGGGGGTGCAGCGACTGTTCGACGCTGGTGAAGAAGGCGTCGCCGTCGATATGGACGATGGCATGGGGGAATCCGGCCGGTATGTCGGTGGCGGCGTGCATGGCGGCTACTCGTACTTGCGTATAACCGCGCGGACGATCCCGCCGATGGTCAGCGACTGCCGGGGGCGGATCCGCTTATACCGTGCGTTGGCGGGATCCAGGTATACGCCTTCGCTGTCCTTGCCGTAGTATTTGAGCGTCCAGTCGTCGTCCACCTGGGCGATTACAATATCGTTTGGTTTCGGCCTGCCGCCCTTTTCGACTAGGACCATGTCGCCGGGATGGATACCGGCCTCCCGCATCGAATCGCCACTGACCGTCAGCAGATAGGTGGCCTCCGGGCGGCGGACCAGGAACTCATCCAGGCTGATCGTGTCGAGCAGTTCCTCCTCGGCGGGCGAGGGGAACCCGGCCTGTACGCTGCCCAGCGCCGGGATGGCGGCGGTTATCTTCGATGTGAAGGCCAGTCGCCCGCCGGAGCCACGCCGAAGATAGCCCAGGGTGATCAGGCGGTTTACGGGGCCGTACACGGCATTCTTGGACGCATAGCCGAAAAGGGCGGCCATCTCGCCAAATGACGGCGCACGGCCTTCCTGACGGAAGAAGGCACGGAGCTGGGCGAGTTTCTCGCCGATATCAAGTTTCCTTGGCATGTCGGCACCATAACTGAACGAACGTACATAATCAAGCGGGATTATCCGTTCTTTCCATTATGATTTCGGGTTTGGCTGAGGCACAGGACATACTGTCGTTTCAGGATGGCTATCTTACTTTCACCAATAATAACCCCGCTCTATTCTATAGAGGCACTTGCAGAACCCCTCGTGGTTTCCGCTTGAAGCCGGAAACCACGAGGGGTTCTGCAAGGGAAAATGGCGGATGCTGCGCACGTGAGGGGTTTTGGACAGCCTGATGGGCTGGAATCACCATTTTTGAGCAGGC
>CAZOXS010000325.1:0-4534 GCA_964583785.1 uncultured Victivallales bacterium | reverse complement strand
TGAACACCCCCATCCGAAACCCTTTTCGGATGGGGTCGATCTACAGCCGGTGGGCGCGGTCCCTGATGCCGCGGGCGGACTGTTCGCCCGCGTCGGCAGTGGAACGTGCGATACTGAGCAGCACCGCGCACATCAGGATCGAGATCACCAGGCTTGATCCGCCATAGCTGATGAACGGTAGCGGCAGACCCTTGGTGGGACCAAGCCCCGTCACCACCACCATGTTGATGGCCGCCTGTAGCGTGATCATCATCGTCACACCGAATCCAAGCAGTCGCCCGAAGGTATCCGGTGCGCGGTTACTGATCGTCATCCCGCAGATGAAATAGCCGGCGAACAGCAGCAGCACCAGCAGCGTCGCCACGAGCCCTAGTTCCTCCGCGACAATCGCCAGGATGAAATCGGTATGCGCCTCGGGCAGGTAGAAACGTTTCTGCATGCTGTTACCCAGCCCCACACCGAAGGCACCGCCGAGGTAGAAGGCGTCCAGCGACTGCATGAGGTGGTATGCCTGATCCGGATATTTTTCCGGCCACAGGAATGCGAGCACACGCCCCATCCGATTCGAATTGTAGAAAATCATCACCACGAACCCGGCGAGCCCCAGCGCACCAAGTTGAAGCAAGTAAAGCACCCGCGTGCCACCGGCAAACATGATGCACATGCCGACCAATACCGCCGTGAAGGTGGTGCCGAAATCCGGCTCCGCAATCACCAGAACCGTGATCACCGCCAGCCCACCAAGCGGGAAGAACAGCCCCTTGCTCAACAAGTGCCCGTAGCGTCCGAACCGCGCCATGTAGGCGGACATTCCAACGATCACCGCCAGCTTGGAAAGTTCGGAGGGCTGGAAACGCAGCGGTCCGACCTTGATCCATCGAAAGCTTCCATTGACTTCAAGACCTATGCCGGGAATGAAGACCAGAATCAGCAGGATAACGGTCAGCACCAGCAGCGGAATGCAATACCGTCTCCAGACGTGATAATCCAGGCGCGTCACGAGTACGGCCAATGGCAGAGCCAGCACAAGCCAGATAATCTGGCGCTGTAGGTAGTAATGGGGGGTCACGGTACGGGCGCTGCTTGTGCTGTAGAGCATGACAATGCCCAGCACAACCAGTGCCATCACAATCATGGAAAGCAATGTGGCCACCCGCCGCATTCGCTATCAATCGGCCGACGGAATAACCAGGACCCGCCCCGGTACGAGCGTATCCGACGTCAGGTTGTTGGCGTTCCGCAGTTTGGAAATGCTGACGTTGTACTCCGAGGCGACGGTCAGGATCGTATCCCCCACCTTGACCGTATGTGTCGTGCGCGCGCCGGCAGCCACGGGCGGCTGCTCGGGCGGCAGTGCACGCAAGGGCAGATCCGGCATCGTGATTTCAAGAACGACGGGGAGTGCGGGAGCGAGATCTTCAACAACGGGGGCGACCGGTACGGAGGGGGCTGGGGCCGATGTCCCGGACACCGGCTTCGTGCTGGCTCCCGCCGGCAGCGCCAGCTTCTGTCCCACGAAGATCGTGTCACTCTTGAGGTTATTCGTTTCCTTCAGCGCCTTGACCGTGGTGCCGTGGCGCTGCGCGATCACCGAAAGACTGTCGCCCGACTTGACCACGTAGTCCCCGTTCGCGCCGGCGGCGACGGCCGGGGCCGGGGTCTTCGACGAGGGGGAGGCTGCCGCCCGCGGTTTGGAGAGATCGGCCGAGGCGGGCATCTTGAGCTTCTGTCCCAGCCGGATAACATTCGGGTTGCTGATGTTGTTCAGCACCATGATCTCCGCCTGCGAGACACCGAAGCGCTTCGCGATCCTGGACAGCGAGTCACCCTTGCCGACCACATAGGTCTTGGTGTCATCCTGGACGGCCGACACCGGCGCTGGAGTGGGGGTGACGACGGGAGCTGGCGACGCGGCGGCAGCGGCCTCCTCGATCGTCATCGGGCGGTACGGCCTGACCGGCTGTACAGGTGGCTGCATCTCCTCCTGCGCCACTGCCGGCGGCATGGGATGCTCTGTCGGCAGCGTGACCGGACCACGCGTGGTCCCGCACCCCTGGATCAGCAAGGCACCCCCGATCACCACGACATGCACACCCGTCACAACGGTAATCAATAAGACTCTCATCGTTTCTCTCCTCTTCCTAGCTAGTTCGCAATCTGACTCACAAAACTGGTAAATTGGTCTCCGCGATCCGCATACGAGCGGAACTGATCGAAGCTGGCGCATCCCGGTGACAACAGGACCATTTCACCGGCTTTCGCATCCTCTCCAGCAATCTTTACCGCCGCCTTCAGGTTCCCGCACATCCGGCAGGAAACACAATCCCCCCATGCGTCGGCAAATAGCTGGGCCGCCTCGCCTATAAGATAGACAGATGACACACGTTTTTTCAATACATCTTTGACAAAATCGAGATCTTTTTCCTTCAACTGCCCGCCGGCGATCAGCCGGACCGGTGCGGTGGTCATCTCCAGCGCGGCCTGCAAAGCGGTCAAGTTGGTTGCCTTGGAGTCATTTACATAGCGGACACCGGCTACGGTCGCCACCGGCTGCATGCGGTGGGCTAACGGGACAAATGCGGCGAGGCCTGAGCGGATCGTGCGCGCATCGAGGCCGCTAATCGTCGCCGCGGCGACTGCGGCCGCAGCGGCCGGGCCGGTCACGGGGTTATCAAAACCGGTATCGCGCAGGGAGACACGCACCTCATCGCCACTGTCCGGTAAATAGCGGACCTCGTGCGAGGCCGCATTGAAGCGGGCCGCGCAGTCTGCCCCCATCCCGAATTTTATCCATGAAGGACTGCACGCCCCCGCCGCCTCACGGATGGACGCGAAGTCGGCTTCATAAACCAGCGCGGTATCGTCTTGCCGCATGGCACGGAACAGGCGGGCCTTGAGCGCACCGTAATGGGCCATCGAGCCGTGGCGCCCAAGATGGTCCGGCTGCAGGTTGAGCATGATCCCAATGCGCGGCCGGAACGCGTGCACGAGCTCAAGCTGGAACGAACTGACCTCGGCCACGATCCAGTCGAGTGCGGTGCTGCGCGCGGCACTCTCGCACAGGGGCGTCCCGTAATTACCCGACGGCTCGCTGCGCAAGCCGCCCGCGGTCAGCAGATCCGCCAGCAGTTTCACCACCGTGCTCTTGCCGTTGGAGCCGGTCACCGCCAGTACCGGACAGCGGCAATGCCGCCAGCCGAGTTCCAGCTCGGAGATCACCTCGCGGCAGCGCGCGGACGCCTCCTGCACCCACGCCGACTGGCAATCGATGCCGGGGCTGACCACGCCAAGCGCGAAATCACCGGGCGGCAGTTCAACCGCATTCGCCAAAAAACGGACGCCCTCGGGAACCGTGACCGTCCCCGCCCCGCGGTCCACGACCGTCGCCCGCCAGCCCTGACCGGCCAGCAGCCGCGCGGCCGCCGCGCCACTGCGCCCAAGGCCCAGCACCAGGGCTTCACGGTCTAAACCGTTTTTCCGTATTCCAATCATAGTCGTAAGCCGATCTCCCACTCCTGTTCCGAGCATAATCATGTAGGTCGTGGCGCCCTCGCCCGACCGTCGTGCATAAGTCGCCTGTCAGCCAGCAAACCGCTGCCCGGCAGCCAACGCAGCTTATGCTCGGCTGGACAGGCGAGGGCGCCAGTCCTACACTTCATCATCCATACTCAGTCACCGCACCACCCCTACCTCAATTTCAACGTCAGCAATCCCAGCAGCGCGAAAAGGATGGAAAGAATCCAGAACCGGATAGTCACCTGGGTTTCGCTCCAGTCCAGCTTCTCGAAATGGTGATGGATCGGCGCCATGCGGAAAATCCGCTTGCCGGTCAGCTTGAAGGAGGCCACCTGCAGGATCACGCTGACCGCCTCCATGACAAACACGCCGCCCACCAGTACCAGCACGACCTCCTGCTTGATCAACACCGCCACGATCGCCACACCACCGCCCAGCGCCAGGCTACCGGTATCGCCCATGAACACCTTGGCCGGGTGACAGTTCCACCAGAGGAACCCGAGACTCGCCCCAGCCATGCTGCCGCAGAACACGGCCAGCTCCCCCGCCCCCTCCACATACGGGATATACAGGTAGCTCGCGAAGATCGCGTGACCCGCCAGATACGACATCACAAGGTACGAGAGCGACACCGAGCTGGTACACCCGATCGCCAACCCGTCGAGCCCATCGGTCAGGTTGACGGCATTGGTGGCACCGACCAGCACCACCAGCACCAGCAGGAACGAGGCCGCCAGCCCCATATTCTCGATCAGCGGGGCCTTGTGGAACGGCACCATCAGATGCCGCAGGCGTTCAGCCGTGGCGGGTGTGCTCAGCAGGGCCACCAGCACCACCGCCGCCCACAGCATCTGCAAGCCCAACTTGGCCTTGGCACTCAGTCCGCCCGAATGCCGGCGGCGCAGCTTGGTATAGTCGTCCCAGAACCCGACCGCGCCCATGTAGCAGAGTGTCCCGACGGCAAGCTGCACGAACAGGTTCGACGGGCGGGCCCACAGCAGGCAGGCCAGCGTCATCG
>CAZOXS010000324.1:0-11465 GCA_964583785.1 uncultured Victivallales bacterium | reverse complement strand
CGCTTTGATTTCGACGACGAGACGCTGCGGCCCTACTTCCCGTTCCCGGTCGTACTCGACGCCCTCTTCGAGATCACGCAACGCCTCTTTGGCGTCACCATCCAGGCCGCCGACAGCCAGACGCCCGTCTGGCATCCGGATGTGCGCTTCTTCCAGTTGCAAGATGCCGCCGGCCAGCCCCAGGCCGCCTTCTATCTCGACCCCTACAGCCGTCCCGAAACCAAACGCGGCGGGGCCTGGATGGATGCCGTGCTCCCCCGCAAGCGCCAGCCCGACGGCACGGTCGTCAACCCGGCCGCCTACATGGTCTGCAACCAGTCGCTGCCCGAGGGCGACCGCCCTGCGCTGATGACGCTCAACGAGGTCACCACCCTCTTCCACGAGTTCGGTCACGCCCTGCAACACCTGCTGACCACGGTCGACATCCCGGCGGCCTCGGGAATCCACAACGTCGAGTGGGATGCCGTGGAGCTGGCCAGCCAGTTCATGGAGAATTGGTGTTATCATGCCCCCGTGCTGCGCCGCATGTCCCGTCACGTCGAAACCGGCGAGTCGTTGCCGGACGCACTGATCGCCAAGGTCATCGACGCCCGAGCCTTTCGTGCCGGCAGCGCCACCCTGCGCCAGCTTTTCTTCGGCGCCGTCGACATGGAACTGCACGCCCGCTACGCGAAAAACGACCCGCGCACCCCCAACGCCATCAAGGAGGCGCTGGCGCCCACCTACAGTGTGCTGCCAGTCCTGCCGGAAGACCGTTTTCTCTGCGGTTTCGCGCACATCTTCGCCGGCGGTTACGCGGCGGGCTACTACAGCTACAAGTGGGCCGAGGTCCTCTCCGCCGACGCCTTCGCCGCCTTCGAGGAAGCCGGACTCGACAACCCCGGGGCGCTCGAAGCCGTCGGCCGCCGCTTCCGCGACACCATTCTCGCCCAGGGCGGCGCCCGTCACCCGATGGACATCTTCCGCGACTTCCGCGGCCGCGACCCCGCCCCCGAGGCCCTGCTGCGCCAATTGAAACTGGTTTGACGATTATAACCTTCAGGGAGTTTGATCATGAAACACATTGTCGCCCTATCGGTATTACTGGCAGGCGTCTCGTTGAGTCTCGCCTCGCGCCCACCCGATTTCACCCGGGGAGACAAGCCCGGGGAGTCGAGAGATGTCAACCTCGGCCCCACGGGGGCCAGGGGCTGGATCGATTCACGAGACCTGGCCACCTCCGCCGCCAGGCAGATCCTGGTGACCTCCGTTGCGCAGGGATCACCGGCGGACGGGCTGCTAAAGGCGAACGACGTCATCCTCGGCATCGCGGGCAAGCCCTTTGAGACCGATGCCCGCAAGGCATTGGCAACGGCGATCAGCCACGCAGAGACCGAGCAGGCCGACGGGCGTCTCGAGCTGATGTGCTGGCGCGACGGCAAGACCGAAGCGGTCACAATCACGCTCCCAGTTCTGGGTCAGTACGGTCCGTCAGCGCCGTTTGACTGTAAAAAGTCCGAAAGAATCCTGAATGCGGCTGCGGCATACATTGTCACGAATGGCATTGGGGATGGCCTCAACGGCTGCGTCAATGCGCTCGGTCTGCTGGCGACGGGAGATAAGCAGCACCTGCCGGCGATCAAGACCTTCGCCATGCAACTCAAGAGCGAAGGCGTGGGCATGCCCTCGTGGAATCTGGGCTATGCCAATATCCTGCTCACGGAATACTACCTCGCCACCGGGGATGCGGACGCGCTCCCCAAAATCCGTACGTTTTCGCAGACGATCGCCGAAGGGCAGAGCAGAATGGGCACTCTGGGGCATGGATTCGCCAGTCCGGACACCGGCGTGCTCGCCGGGTACGGCGCCGTCAATCAATGTTCGATCTCCGCCATGCTCTCGCTGGGCCTGGCGCGGAAGTGCGGGGTTACGAGCGAGTCCATTGAACGCGCTGTCGACCGGGCCGCGGTTTTCTTCCGGTATTACATTGATAAGGGCGCGATTCCATATGGTGACCATAGCCCTTACCTCGATACGCATGACAATAACGGCGTGTGCTCGAGTGCGGCGGTATTCTTCGATCTTGTCGACGACGAGAAGGGCGTTCAGTTTTTCTCACGCATGGCTACGGCGTCATACGGGATCCGCGAATCCGGCCACACCGGGCATTTCTGGAGTCACCTCTGGGCGGCCCCCGGAGTCAATCGGGCCGGCAAGGAAGCCAGCGCGGCATTTCTGAAGGAGCTCTGGTGGTATTTCGACCTGGAGCGGCGATGGGATGGCGGCTTCGGTTACCAGGCCTCGCCGGGAAGCAACGGGGACAGCACGTGGGGCTGGGACTGCACCGGGGCGCGCCTGCTGGCCTATGCCCTGCCCCGCCGGGCGATCTACCTGACCGGTCGCGGCATGACAGACGGGAACCGGCTTAGCGGCGAAGCACTGAAGGCGACCATCGACGCCGGGCGCGGTGTGGACTGGGAAAACCGAAAGACAATTTATGACGGGCGGCCCCGCGGTGAGCTTTTTGAACGCCTCGGGAACTGGTCGCCCATCGTGCGTTCCCGCGCCGCCATGAGCCTCGGCAAGCAGCCCGGGAATGCGACAGATGATCTGCTGGAACTGTACCGCACGGGCGGCGCGGATCAGAAACGCGGTGCACTGGCCGCCCTGCAGCATCAGGGGCATCGGGCCGCCGCCGCCGTCCCCCTGCTCACCAGGCTGCTTACGCATGACGATTCGGGTATGCGCATCGCTGCGATTTACGCCTTGCAAGGCATCGGCACCGCGGCCCGCCCGGCCTTGCCCGAGATGCTGCGGGTGGCCCGAATGACCTTCCCTGATGACCCGCGCAACCTGACACGACGACACCTCGGGTCCGTGATCTTCAGTGACGCCCTGATCGATATCGCCACCGTTGACCGGGAGGCGCTCTTTGCCAGCGTGCGGGAGCTGATCCGCGTGGATGACGGCCGCGCCCGGGGACAGGTGGCCTGGCTCTATAAAAAGATGCGCTTCGAGGACCTCAAACCGATCCTCCCGGACATCCTCTGGGCGGTGGAGAACTCATCACCCAGTGGCATCATGTTCGCGGCCGGCATTCGCGATGCAGGGCTCAAGCTGCTCGCCGACAACCACGTCGAGGAGGCCATTCCGCTATTAGCACAGTACGCTCGGGATCAGCAACAATGGGGTAGCCAGAAACGCATGGTCCAGATCATGTCGATGCTGGAGGGCTATGGGGTCCACGCAAAGCGCGTACTGCCGGAGCTGAAGGCCTTGGCTGAGTTCTGCCGCACTGAACCGGATTTCCCCGAATGGGCGAGGATCGAGAAACGAGAAGCGCTCGAAGCCTCGATCCGCCGAATCGAAGCGACAACGCAAAAAACCGAGCTGGTCCGCCTCTCGGATATCATACACTGACAGGCAGTGGCACGGTTCACGGAGCAAGCCGTCCCTGTGCTCCATTTGCGATGACGTGTTTGACACTTATTCAATAAACGCTGTTTGACATTTATGCGTACATTCGGATAATGCCGGTTCAAGCAAAAGAGAAAGGAATGCATTTCTGATGATCATCAATGAGACAATCAAACCGTCGGACTTGACGGCCGCGCTCACCCGCTTCTGGCCGCTTTCCGGCGAGAAGATCCAGCTTATCGAGGAAAAATACGACACGTCCAAGGGCTCGCCCGTTTTCACGGTCGAGGGACGTTACACCACCCGCGGCTGGACGGAATGGACCCAGGGCTTCCAGTACGGCTCGGCCATCCTGCAATTCGACGCGACCGGCGAAGCCGCGTTTCTCGAAGCCGGGCGTAGCGGAACCTTGAATTTCATGGCCCCGCATGTCTCCCATACCGGCGTGCATGACCACGGCTTCAACAACACCAGCACCTACGGCAACCTGCTACGCCTGATGGGCGAAGGCCGCCTGCCCGTCAACGACTGGGAAGCCGAGTTCTACCGCCTGGCGCTCAAGATCTCCGGGGCGGTGCAGGCCGGACGCTGGAGCCCCGTTGCCGGTGGCAGCGGGTTCATCTACTCCTTCAACGGGCCGCACTCGCTCTTTGCCGACACCATCCGCTCGCTGCGTGCCCTGGCGCTGAGCCATCGGCTCGGACACGTGATGATGGGCGAGAACGACAAGCCGGTCTCGCTGATGGAGCGGCTGATCGGTCACGCCCGCACCACCGCCGACTACGCGGTGTTCTATGGCGAGGGGCGCGACTCTTACGACGTGCGCGGCCGCGTCGCCCATGAGAGCATCTTCAACCCTAACGACGGCAACTACCGCTGCCCGAACTCGCAGCAGGGCTATGCGCCCTTCAGCACCTGGACCCGTGGCCTGGCCTGGATCATGTGCGGCTACGCCGAGGAGCTCGAATTCCTCGCCACCGAGCCGGCCGAGACGCTGGCCCCCTTCGGCGGGTTCAAGGCCGTCGAGGCCTTCATGCTGAAAGCCGCGCGGGCCACCTGCGACTTCTACATCGAGAACACCGCCACCGACGGCATCCCCTACTGGGATACCGGAGCCCCGGGGCTGGTCAACATGCCCGGGCTTTACGAGCGCCAGGCGGATCCGTACAACGCGTACGAACCGGTCGACAGCAGCGCCGCCGCCATTGCCGCCCAAGGACTGCTGCGTCTTGGCAACTACCTAAAAGGCGAGGACGGCACCCGCTACCGCCAGGCCGGATTGACCGTGATGCGCACCCTGCTGGAGGATCCGTACCTGAGCACGCAGCCCGACCACCAGGGCCTGCTGCTGCACTCGATCTACCACCAGCCGCGCGGCTGGGACCACGTGCCCGCCGGCCGGAAAATCGCCTGCGGCGAGTCCAGCATGTGGGGCGACTACCACATGCGTGAGGTCGCCCTGCTCGTGCAGCGTGAGATCGATCAAAAACCCTATTACACGTTTTTTAACACCCTCTACTAATTCTCTCATTGTAATTTCGACCGGATTAACCGGATGCACGGGATAAATACGCTGACCATCAACCAATTTTCATCCTGCCAATCCTGTCATCCTGTCTAAATAACATGAGAACATCACAAGCAAGGGAACCAGAAATGATCATCGCAGACTTGAAGAATATCGATGGCCGCCGCTATCCGGCTGGCCGTCGCACGCAGAACCTCGTCGGCGGCGTCTCGCCCGTCCAGGCGCAGAACTTTGCCATGGGCATGGTGACGCTCGATCCCGACGGCGGCCAGGTGCCCTGGCACAACCAGGAGCAGGAGGAAGTCTACTTCGTGGTCGAGGGTACCGGCGAGATGTGCCTGGGCGAGGAGGTGTCGGAGCTGAGCACCGGCCAGATTGTCAAGATCCCGCCGGGGGTCTTCCACCAGCTAAGCAACAAAGGCAAGACCCCGCTGCGCATGATCTACTGCTACGGCCCGGCAGGCGATGTTGCCCACTGGAAGCAGGAACTCGCCGGCACCCTGCCTGCCGCTGGCGAGGAAGCCCCGCCCCTACCGGAGGGCGCCACCTGCAAGCAATGCACGGATCTGCCGGAAGGCGGTCCCATCATCCTGTAGAGGTTACTGAACTGGTGGGCGAGGCGGGACTCGAACCCGCAAGCCGTGAGGCACAAGATCCTAAGTCTTGCGTGTCTGCCAATTTCACCACTCGCCCTCAAGCCTTAATCCAGGCAATACTGTTTGATCCAGGGGGATATGTTATCCTTATCGACGTTGATGATCGCCATCTCGCGCTGGGCGTTCTCCGTGGAGTCGGACGCATGCGCGGCATTGACCATGATGTTGCTGCCGAATTCACGCCGGACCGAGCCTGGACGCGCCTTGCTCGGATCAGTCGTCCCCAGGATATCGCGAATCTTGGCGACCGCGTCAATCCCCTCGTAGACCAGCGCCAGGCATTCCTCATGGCCAGCCGCCGCCTTGTCCTCTTCAAGAACCTTTGACGGGCGGTGACCAGTCATGAATTCGACAATCGCCTCGAATTGCCACTGCGCGAAAATACTGCCCAGATTCTCGCACAAGTTCTGGCAGGCCTCCGGCGGCACATCGAACCCGAATTCACGGCTCAAGGCCGCCACCGCGCGGTCGGTCCCGATGTCCTTGAACTTGCGGTTCAACGCCTCCACCACCGGACCGTAGAACTGCTCGGCCTGGGCAACGGTCATCTTGAACTTCTTGATGCCGATAATCCGCAGACCCGAACCGGATAGAACGTCGATAATACTTCCTGTGCGCAGGCTAGGCACCCGGAAGTTATCAGGCTTCAGCATCACCAGCGTGCGCTCCAGATTCCCCTCAGGGAAGACCGTCGACGACTGTACGATGCCGCCATCGCTTTCCGCATAGCGCATCCAGATGGAAAGTGTCCGTTTGGCGCGCTCCACCGTCGGTCCCACCAGCACGGCGGGTTCGAAATAGCGCACGGTACCGTCAGCATCCTCGACATATTCGCCATAGGTTTCGCGCACCGTCTCGCCGTGTTCGGCGCGCACGCGTGCCGCCCCGGTTACCCGCCAGATCTTGGCGACCGCATCGATCCCCTCGAAGAGCAGCAGCATAACGCGATGCGGCTTGCCTGTCTGGGGGTTCGTGCCGAACGATTTGAGAATATAGTCGGCAATCAAGGTATTGACCTCGGGGACACCATCGGAACGGCGAATGGAGGCGGCATATTCCTCGATCAGCGCAGGAGACGGATTGAACAGCCTGGCACCGACAAAATTGAGATCCGTACGGGCGAGATAGCGCGCGATCACGCCACCGGTGCGCGACTTGGCCAGCGTGTGCGGAGTGACCATCACAAATGCAAGTTCTCGTTTCATCAAAACCTTCGTATGCCTTGTTTCCCGTTTCCCGACCCGGAACCACCTTCCCCGTCAAAACCACAGCACCCGCTGCCAGCAACAAAAACGGAGGGGAATCATAGCCGAAGCCGAAGACCCGTGTCAACGGTATCATTTTTATTATTTTTTTGCTTGCGTGCGTGGCCTGCTTACTCTATAACTCACCCCGTTTTGCTGACCAATGCGGGGGCGTAGCTCAATTGGTTAGAGTTCCGGACTGTCGATCCGGTGGTTGCGGGTTCGAGCCCCGTCGCTCCCGCCATTTTCCTGTGTTGGCTTATCTAATGGCACAATCCACGCTGCACTTCTCATTCGGAATGATTCTTGGCACACTGGTTGCTCTGCCATCGGTCTGGCGGGCATGGCACCAAGGACGCCATGTTGCCCGATTCGCGGCACGCTGGTGCCTGCTTAGCTATGCGCTGGGGCTTTACGCCGTCTTTCCGGCCATCATCCGGCGGCTCATCGGTGGTCCCGCGCTTGGCAGCGGCCCCTGGTGGAACCTGTTCCTGTTCTATCCCCTGCTCGACCGTCTGCAACTGCCCAGCATCCTGGGAGGGGAACTGGCCGCCGCCGCCGTGTTCATGCTACAGTACAGCGTGATCATGCTGGCGATCCGGCGCGGACGGCGGCAGGATCAGACTGCGGCTTGCGACGCAACGTAGGACTGGAGCCTCGCCTGTCCAGCAGAGCATAAGCGCTGTTGGCAGCCGGGCGACCTATGCTCGGCGGTCGGGCGAGGCGCCACGACCTACATGCTTATGCTCGGCAACCGAAAGAGGCAGGCAGTCGTGGCATCCGCAAGAGAGACACAGCCACCATATGGGGTGGTTGAAGTTATCGATAATGCCTAGCGGCCGCTGAGGTAGTCCTGGTCCGCTTTTGACAGGAATTCGCGACCGATCTTCATGGTTGTGCCATCGGTCTTCTGCAGGACCACATCGCCCCCCTGCTCCGAGACCAGAGTGGCTTCCACCTTGCGTCCACTTGAGCTGGTCCAGGTTCTCATCACGGCAGGTGTCGCCGCGGCAGGCTTGGCGAAGGCGCTTGGGCCTGAACTCCGGCCACCGGCTGAGCCACTGGAGCCAACCAGCATCTCAGCCATGGCCTTGCCCATGCCCTCGCCCACGTTCATGCAGGTCTCGGCGTGCTTGTTGTAGTGACCATTGGAAGCCCCGCCTAAACTGAGGGGATTCGCGTAAACTGTGGCGACATTCCCCTTGAACTCCGGATACTTGCCGCTATTTCCATCAACCGCGAACATGGCATCGAGAATCAGCCCCTCGTTACCCTTGGAACCCTTCTGCGTCTGTCCCAGCGTGGCTATGACAAATTTAGCATTAGGAGCCTCAAAATCCTTACGCAGCGACTTGATCAACTGGACAAGATTTTGCTCGTAGCGACTGGCATAGGCCGCATCGTAGCGGTCCTTGTCACCCTGCCACCAGAAAAACCCGGCCACTTCATACCCCTTCGCGCCCGGATAAAATTTCTCAAGATCGGCCAGTACTTTTTTCGCGTCGGCTGTGTCATCATCGTAGTTCTTGCCGGCATACCACCCGATCGCCTGCGGCTCTGCACCCTTCGGCCATTTGGCGGGCGAGTCCTTGTAGCCAGCGTACACCATGGTGACCTTATTCCCCTGTTTGTCAGTCGATTCAGACTCGAATCGTTCACTTCCAGGTGGAAGCAAATCCCAACCCAGGCCCCGGTTTCCGATGCAGCTCTTGAGGATCAGCACCGGCTCATCAAGTGCGTACCCGAGATAATGGCCAATACCCAGCTCCGGTCCGATAGGCGATTTTCCCTTGACGGTCATCCATTCATTCTTGAGCATGCCTTTGCCTTGCATGAACTGCACATAGCGAACGTCCTTGCGCTCCGTCCAGTTGCCAGCCTCATCGACAAGATAGGGGTATTTGTTCTTGTTCTTAACCGCCTCCGTCAAGGTCGCAAGCGAGCCAGCGCCGACCATATTGGACTGCCCCATGAGTATGAATACCTCGACCGGCTTGCTCATGTCCGCCAGCTTCCCGTCGGGCCGAGGCAATACGTCAGGAATCGCCGCGCCGATGGCCTGGGTGATTTGCCCAGCCAGCAATAGGGCTGTGAATGTGGCGGTGGTCTGGATACGGATTCTGTTCATGTTCTCATCCTCCATTTTTGTTCTTGTCTAACCGATCTTCTGCGATAATGGCGTTAACGCATGTCGCTTGTCAATACGGATTGACAACCTCGGGAATCCGCATTTCCTCCATCCATATGCTCAACGGGGCGCGGGCCGGCAGGAAGCCCGCGGTCGGCTGGTTGTTCATCGGGAAGTTGCCGACCGCCAGGGTTACCGCGCCGCCGCCGAAGACCTCACGGAAATCCGCCAGGATATGCCCGCCGCGGGGCTTTCCGCCCTGCTTGCGCCAGGCGGTGATACCGCTCAGCGATACGGCGAGCAGCCTGCCGTTGACGTAGACCGCGAACCCCTCGCCGCAGTTGGGATGCACACTGCCGAAAACCCGGATACGGTAGCGGTATCCATCCCTCAGCGCGGGAAGCTCGAACGTCTGGCGCAGCAGCAGCACATCGCGCTCGCAAACCGTGTTCGGTTCCCAACGCCGCGACCGTTTGAACCATTCCGGGTAGGTGACGGTATCCTCCGCCGTCCCGAACGGTCCGATGCCTGTCGGCCATCCGGCCCGTTTCGCATCAAAGTCGATCGCATACCAGTTGGTCATCTCCGCCGGGGCGATCATGGCCAGATCCCGTATTCCCCTAGCCTTGTCATGCCCCGCGGGCAAATCAAGGCTGTAGTAGTTCCAGTCCGCCTCCCGGAGGTTACCGCCAAACGGGGTCCAGTCGTAATCCCGCACGCCAACCGCGCGGTAGTAATCGGCCACTCCGTCAAGCACATCCTCCAGGATCGAATCCGGCTTCGCGGGTTTCTCCCCCTTGACGGCTTGCGGCAATGCCGCCTGGTTGCGCGGATCGTTCAGGAAGCTCACGAGTGCCCCGTCCAGGACCATCGGCCGGGTCGCGGCCAGCGAGGCGGCCTTCTGCTCGTCCGTCGGCACCGGCCTGGCCGCCTCGGCGGCCACGCGGGCGGCGGTCCCGGCCTGGCGATCCGACAGCGGGATCGCCTCGGCCTCGCCGCCCAGCAGACGCACCATCGCGCGCCCCATGGCCTCGCCGACCAGCAGGTACGTCTCGGGATTGCGGTTGTAGTGGTAATCCTGCCCGCGCGGCGACTCCTCCACCTCGCGCCAGAAATCACGGATATCCACCGAGGCCACCGTGCCGGCGAATTCCGGGTGCTGCGCCGGATCCCCGACCGCCATCTGCGCCTCCCAGACCGGCTTGTACTGGTCGTAGAGCCGGTAGCCGCCGAACCCGACCGTTGCCACGACCGCGCGCAGCGCGGGGGCCTTGAACTCGGTGCGCAGATCGTTGATCAGATTGACGAGATGAGCCTCGTAATCCGCCTTGGAAATGCCGGCATCCTTGTGCCCCTGCCACCAGCAGAAGCCGGCGATCTCGTAGCCCTGTCCCGCATAGCCGGGCACCAGCGTGTCGATCTTCGCCAGGCTCTCGCGCACCCCCTCGACCATCAGCCGGTACTCAAGGCCTTCCCACTTGTCGGCTCCGGGCGCATCGGATTTGCCACTGGATGGCGGACGGAAATCCCAGTTCAGCGAGCGGTTGCCGTTCGCGGTCTTGATCAGGAGCACCGGCTCGTCGTGGAAGTTGCCGATCACACTGCCGAACCCGAGTTCCGGCCCGATCGACTTTCCGTTGTTCGAGGTCGCGGACAGCGGCGCGCCGGGACGGGTGGGAAACAGCCGGGGATCCGTGTAGATGACATCGGTCCGCTGGGTCCAATTGCCGTCGTCGTCGAGCAGGTACGGGAATTTACCTTCCTTTTTCGTCAGCGATACCAGATCGCCGCGCCCTGCCAGGTCAACCTGTTCCAGCCAGAAGGCGGCCGATCCGCCCCTGAGGTAGGTAATGGAGACCGGATACCGCCGGCCCGCATCCAGCGTGACTTTCGTGATGGCGGGCAGCCGGTCTCCGATGGCTTTGCGGTAGACATCCTTGCCATCGAGGGAGACGACGGCATGCGTGCTGTCCCCGAAACCCGCGTGCAGCGTGTAGCTTCCCGTTGCCGGAACCTCGATGAAGGCCGTCACCACTGCCGTATGCGGGCCGTCGAGTGCCGGCAGAACAGCCGACATCGTGCCGAGTGCCACCGTGGCCGTCTTGACGGAGGTGAGCCTGGCATAGTCCGTCCCGGCATCATAGACCCCTTTGTGCAGCGCCACCATGGCACCCGCTTCCGCCCCGGACTCAGCCGACTGGAAGATCCGGTGGGCAGCCAGTGCCGATCCTCCAATCGGCATGACACCCGGGATGATCGCCGGATCCGCCGACAGGTAAACACTCGGGTAGAGCGGGCGGGCTCCGGTCATATCGCCCATCCCCACCATGTTGGACTGGCCGGCCAGTATATACACCTTGACCGGCTTGGCCGGATTTCCCGGCTCCCCGTCAGGCCGGGGAAGATCAAGGGGCACGCCGGGGGCGGCTAAGGCAAGCGAGCACCCGAGCACGGTAAAACCAAACATCACACCCAGTCCGTTCATTGGCTTCCGCCCCTTTTACCGCACCGGC
>CAZOXS010000323.1:0-4993 GCA_964583785.1 uncultured Victivallales bacterium | reverse complement strand
CCCCGCCCCCAGCAACACTCCGGCCAAAACGATTAGCAGCCAAATTCTCATGCGCCCCTCCCCTACGAGCTATTGTACCAGCGACTACGAAGCCTGCAAGCCATCAAAAACCATCAAAAACGGAATTCTTACCACAAAGTATTGACATTTAATCGTGTCATGATATTGTTTCCAAACATTTTTGATTCCGGCGTAGCTCAATGGTAGAGTAGGTGGCTGTTAACCACTTGGTTGCTGGTTCGAGCCCAGCCGCCGGAGCCAATCGACTTCAAATGCGAACTTTTGACACTGTTTTCAGAAATGCCTGAAAACAAGTCGTTTGCGTAGAGGCTGATGTTAACCGCGTACCAGCGAGTTCGTATTTTCGCCTTGAATGCCCCCACTCCCGCCGGATCCCTGTCCTTCTCGGGGTCAAAGTGGTTAACAGTGATCTCCTTTACCAGCAGCCGAATCAACTCCTTCTGCTCCTCATCGGAAAGCTTCCGGATTATGCGGTTATCCATCTCGATTACCTCCTAAGCCGGTTCATCCGGCATGAGGCAGAATATAGTCAGGCAAGCGGCACGGGCATAGGTGAGTTCACAGAGTGGTTAGCTCGCAACGGTCACCGTCCGGTTTGTGAAATGTGAAGACCCCGACGCCTACCTATTTGATCCGAAAGAATGGCACCGGATGCTTTAAACCCATCTACACATCGAACGGGTGGATCAGCAGGCCGGAGCGCAGTTTCGGTTCGAACCAGGTGCTCTTGGGCGGCATCTCGCGGCCGGCATCGGCAATCCGCATCATCTGCTCGACCGTGACCGGGGCCATTGAGAAGGCGACCGCCCCCTGCCCCGAATTCACCATCTGCTCGAGCGCTCCGGTCCCTCGAATGCCGCCCACGAACGTGATGCGCTCGGAGGTACGTGGATCCTCGATTCCCAGGACCGGCGCCAGCAGCCGCTGTTGCAGCACGCTCACATCCAGCTGGTCGACGGGGTTGCCGCCTTCGGGCGCCGCCCAGGTCAACCGATACCAGCGGCCGCCCAGGTACATGCCAGCCTCGCCTCCCTTGGCCAGTACGATCGGCTTGACGTCCTCGCGCACGGCGAACACCTTGCCGACCAGTGCCAGGAAGTCGCTCTCGGAGAGCCCGTTGAGGTCGTGGACGCAGCGGTTGTAGGACAGGATCTTGAGCTGCGTGGCAGGAAAGAGAACGGCGAGAAACCGGTTGTACTCCTCATCACCGCGGTGCGACGGGTTTGCCGCCGCCAGTTCGGATGCCGCCCGCACGGCCGCCGCCGCGCGGTGGTGGCCGTCGGCGATATAGAATGCCGGTACCGCGCCAAAGGCCGAGGTGACAGCGGCAGCATCGCGAATTCGCCATACCGTATGCGCCACGCCATCAGCGGCAACGAGATCATACAGCGGGGCCTGGTTTTCCACGCGCCGCACCAGCGCATCGATCGCGGCGTCGTCGCGGTAGGTCAGGAAGACAGGCCCGGTATTCGCCCGCAGCGCCAGGACGTGGCGCGTGCGATCATCTTCCTTGTCGGCGCGGGTCTTCTCGTGCTTCACAATCAGGTTCCGGCGGTAATCCTCGGCATCGCAGCAGGCCACAACCCCGCGCTGGACGTGGTCCCCCATCCGCTGCCGGTAAAGGAACAGGCCCGGTTCGGCATCCTGCACGAGCGTCCCGTCCGTCTTATAACCCGCCAGGGCCTCGGCGGCCTTGGCGTAAACCGCCGCGCTATGCACATCGGTCTCCGGCGGCAACGCGATCTCGGGGCGGACGACATGCAGGAAACTGCGCGGCCGCCCCTCGGCCAGGGCCACGGCCTCCTCACGGTTGACGGTGTCGTACGGGACACAGGCCACTTCTTCCACATGTTCATCACAAGGTCTCAAGGCCTTGAATCCATAAATTCTCATTCAGCTCCCTTTCGCTTCTGAAGTTCCGCCTCCAGTTCCGCGACGCGCGCCTGTAGGCGATCGTTCTGATCCAGTAAATCCAACGTCCGCGCCTTTACCCGCGATTCGAGATCGGCGTGCGCGGCTTCCGATTCCTCTTCCGCTTTCTTGTGGGAGGTGATGTCGGCCACGGAAAAGACAATCCCGTTGGGGGTTCCGTCCGCCGTAAGACTGCATGTCGCCGAGACCTGGGCATAAAGGGCTTCGCCGTCCGCTCTTTTCAGCTCGCACTCGACCATCCACGTTTCGTCGTTGCCGATCACGCTCTCGATCAGACTTCCCGCGACATCCGCCCCGCCCAGCACCTCACGGATATCCACCTCATCCAGTTCCCCTGCGTCGCGCCCCAGCATTCCTTCGAGAGCGGGATTGACATAGCTGATGGCCCCCGTGAGATCGCAGATGGCGATTCCGCTGGCGCAGGTCTGTACGGCGGTATGTTCCGTGCGCAGCAACTCCTCGGTCTTGTGACGCAACGTCACATCACGGATAAAGAAGCAAAGCCGCACATTATCCATACTGAGCCGGTTGACGGCGATCTCGGCCGGGAAGAACGACCCGTCCTGCCGTCGGCAGAAGGCCTGCAGCAACGCGAAACGCTCATTGAGCAGCGTGTCGGCAATATTGCGCATGATCGTTTCGTCAGCCCCGTCGATCACCTGCATCATGCTCATCTCGCAGAGCTGATCGCGATCATAGCCAAAAAACTCGACCGCGCGGCCGTTGACCTCGATAATCTTGCCCGATGGGGCCGTGATCACCGCCGCGTCGTAGACGCTCTCGAGCAGTTCCTCGTAGCGGGAGTGCGTCGATGCCGCCGCCATCGCCACCTGGCGACGACGTGTGCCCAGACCGGTCTTGGCAAGCAGGTCGCTGCTGACCAGCGGCGACATGCTCTCTCCGCCGGGCATCAGATCAATACGCACTGTCCTTGAAAATTTATCTTCCGCCATGATGACCTCCTAATGACGATAGACTAGCCTTTTATTTTGCACTTTGTCAACCCGCCTCGACAGGTTATAGTGCGTGGCATGAGAATCCCGGTTTTAATCCGTAGCGCGATCATTGTCCTGTGGGGTGTATCCATGGCCGCCCTGCTGCGGTACGAAGCCTATCCGGAATGGTTTACCCGCACGGTCCCCGGCTACAAGGGCCTGATCTCCGACACCCTGCTGGCCCGCGAGACCTGGTCACGCCTCCTGATCAACAACACCCCTGCGGGCTACAGCCATACCACCCTCAGCGTCAATGACGACACGCCCGTGAACCAGCTGGAGATCAGCAACCGTCTGCATCTGCGTTTCCGTCTGGGCGGCGAGGAACGTCGCATCCTGTCGCAGACCGACATTGCCCTCAACCGCGACTTACGCCTGGTCAGGTTCTCCACATCGGTCTCCACCGGTCCGCTCGGCGTCTCCGCCAGAGGCCATCAGCGTCCCGATGGCCTTTTTGAAGTTACCCTCGATGCCGGCGGCGTCCAATCCGTGCGCACCATCGCGATTCCCCCCGACACCCTGCTTTATTCACCGAGCCAGGAGCTGGCGCTGCGCAACCTGCGTCCCGGCACCCGCCTGACGCTCAAGACGCTCAATCCCCTGACCCTTCAGGCCACCGTCATCATGCTTGAGGCTGTGGCGCGTGAGACGATCACGATCAACAACGAGACGCTGTCCGTGACCCGCCTGGTCACGTCGTGGCAGGGCATATCCCTGCAAAGCTGGGTCAACGACGACGGACTCGTAGTCCGCCAGGAAACCCCGTTAGGGTGGATCATCGAGGCCTGCTCGCCGGAGGCGGCACTGGCGGCCGTATCGCCGCTTCACCCCCCGCCGGCGCTCTTTAGTGAAAAAAACGGCAAGTCTCCCTTAAACCTGCTAATCGGAAAGGCCCTTCAATGATCGAACTCGATAATCTCTGCAAGACCTACGGCGCGCTGCGCGCGCTCGACAACCTGTCGCTGACCATTCCCGCCGGCGAACTGTTCTGCTTTCTCGGTCCCAACGGGGCCGGCAAGACGACCACCATCAAGATCCTGACCGGGCTCGTGCGCGCCACCAGCGGGCGCGCACTGGTGGACGGCACGGATATCCAGCATGACCCCATCGCCGTCAAGCGCCAGATCGGCTATATCCCCGACACGCCGTACCTCTACGAGCGGCTGACGGTCACCGAGTTCTTCCACTTCTACGGCGAGCTATTCGATATCCCCGATCCGCGCATCGACGCGGAACTGGAGCGCAACTTCACCCGTTTCGGCCTGCTGGAGCATCGCGGGGCGCTCGTCAAGGAGCTCTCGCACGGCCTGCGCCAGCGGCTGATCTACGCCACCACCTTCCTGCACAACCCGAAGGTCATGCTGATCGACGAACCGTTTGTCGGCCTGGACCCCTACACCATCCGCTTGATCAAGGACCTGTTGCGCGCGCATACCCGCGCGGGCGGCACGATCCTGCTGACTACCCACATCCTGGCGATCGCGGAGGACATCGCCGACCGGATCGGCATCATCAACCGCGGCCGCCTAGTCGCACTCGGCACACTCGCCGAACTGCGCCGCGAGCACGACGGGGCCTCGCTCGAGGACCTATTCCTGAAACTGACGCGCCCGGACGGAGTCTGACCATGCCACCCGCCAAAGCACTCTTAACCAAAGCCCGTTTCCAACTGCGCGGCACGCGGCGGGTGCTCATGGCACAGTCACGCTTCAAGATCTTTTTTATCACCGCCTTCGCGCTGCTGTTCGAAGCCATTCTCTGCCTGGTCTTCCATGATGCCTTCCGTTTCCTCGACAACTTCGGCGGGGCCGGGCTGATGATGATCGGGCGGCTTTTCGCACTCTTCTTTCTCGGGCTGGGCATGATGCTGACCGTCTCGGGGCTCGTCACTTCCTACTCCACGCTGTTCGGCTCCGATGAGATCCCGTTCCTGCTCGTGCGCCCCTTCTCGATGTCGACCATCACCGTCTACAAGTTCATCCAGGCGGCGGGGTTCGCCTCCTGGGCATTCTTTTTCATTGTGCTTCCTTTTATCAGCGCCTACG
>CAZOXS010000322.1:0-9333 GCA_964583785.1 uncultured Victivallales bacterium | reverse complement strand
GTATAAGCGATGCAATTGACTCTGAACCTCCTGCGGAAACCCGCACAAGGACCGTGGCGCGTAAAGAGTGGGAGCTAAGAGACCCCAAAGTCAAACGTCAACTGTTTGAAAACTATAATGGGCGTTGTCAGGTATGCGGCGATGAGGGCTTTGAAACCAAATCTGGCGAAATATTTTTTGTCGTAAATTACCACCGAAAACTTCCGGATGCAAAATGGTTGGATCATTGGGGGAACGCTTTATGTGTCTGTCCTCGGTGTCATTCAAAAATTGAATATGGACATACTGACATTGCTGATATTGACGAAACAGTCCTTGCATTACGGCTTATCAAAGAGGGGGGAGATTCCCCGCTAGATGTGAAATTCTCACTATGTGGAGCCCCGGCGACAATTCATTTTAAAGAACGGCACCTGATTGCGTGGCGAGAGGTGCTTAAACACGTCAAACGAATCGATTGTCACCAGACTGGTGATAATAACCATGCTGTAAAGTGTGCCGTCGATACGAATAAGCCGGATGCCCCTGTAGAAGCAGCGGAACCAGATCAACAACCAGCTAGACAGCCCACCATCATCAGGGACGCATGCCCACATTGCGGTGTGCGCTTGAACCCGAAGAATTATACCGATCACGTTGTCAACAAATGCCCTAAACGGCATCTCTCGGATGGAGCCAAGACCTTAGCAAGATTGCCATCATCAGGCAGGCCACATCACTCTCCTGTTCGCGAATGGCGCACGCCGGTCATCGCATCAAATAAGTGCAGTTGCGGACGTATCGCTATGCCCGGAAGCGACTCATGTTATACATGCAGTTCGTAGTCGATATTTATGTCTATTCTAAACCTTGAAAAAGCCTTCATTATGGCAACACGATGAATCTGCTGGAAGACCCTGCCGAGGATTTATCATTTATGGGTCTTCGAATAGGGGAGGCTTTACAGGCCGGGTTGAGGAAGTGAGGAAGATGTGGGGCGACCGGGCGGCACGGGCGGCGGAGATCCACATCTGCAAGGACTACGGGGGTAGTGTGCCGGCGGAGAATGAGGCTCAGTTATGGGGTATCTGCGGGCCGCCAGGGCAAGAGTGAGCGTTATATGAATCCATACTTTGTTATTATCGTGTTTCTGCTGGTGGCGGACTGGCTGCGGGAGGTAGTGACCGAAATCCTAAACCTGCAGGCCGCCACACCGGAGGCTCCGGCGGAGCTGGCTGACATATACGAGCCTGCCGACTATGCCAAGTCCCAGCGCTACCTTCGGGACAATACGCATTTCGATTTGCTGCACTCGACGGTCATGTTCGGCCTGCTTCTGCTGTTCATGCTGGCGGGTGGGTTTGCGTGGCTGCATCGCGTTGCCCAGCACGCGTCTGGGCATATGATCGTGCAGGGACTCGTCTTTGCCGGGCTGCTTCTCGTGCTTATGAAACTGATCGAACTTCCGTTCAGCCTCTACGATACGTTTGTGATCGAGGCGCGTTACGGTTTCAACCGTACAACCCCTAAAACCTTTGTCCTCGACCTGGTCAAGGCACTTCTCCTTACCGGACTGATCGGTGGCAGTCTGCTTGTCTTTATCCTGTGGATATTCGACAAGGTACCCTATGCCTGGATCTGGGCCTGGGCGGCCGTTTCGCTGGAGCAGCTTGTCCTGCTTTATCTGGCACCGGTGGTCATCCTGCCGCTGTTCAATAAATTCACGCCGCTTGAAGAGGGAGCGTTGCGGGAAGCTATCGAGGCCTATGCGCGGAGCCAGGACATCAACCTCAGCGGCATCTACACGATGGATGGATCGCGCCGGTCGTCCAAGAGCAATGCCTATTTCACCGGGTTCGGTAAAACCAAGCGGATCGCGCTTTTCGACACACTGATTGCACGGCATACCACGGAGGAACTAGTCGCGATTCTGGCGCACGAAGCCGGGCACAGCCGACTCGGGCATATCCCGAAGCGCGTCGCCTTGTCGCTTGCCACCTCGCTCGTGATGTTCGGGCTGCTGGCGGTCGCCATCAGGCAGCCGGGACTGTATGCGGCCTTCGGGTTGGAGGGGACCCCGCTTTACGCCGGGCTTGTGTTCTTCGGTTTCCTCTTCACGCCGATCAGCATGCTGCTGGGCATTCTGGGCAACTGGATTTCACGTAAGCACGAGTACGAGGCCGACCGCTTTGCCGTGCGCACCACCGGCGGTTGCAAGGCCCTTGTCGCGGCCCTCAAGAAGCTGACCGCGCACAATATGGGAAACCTGACCCCGCACCCGTTCAAGGTCTTTGTGGAATACAGCCACCCGCCCCTGCGCGAACGCTTACGCGCACTTGATTCGCGCAACCCCGCAGACTATACGCAGTATGGGAAAAACGTATGAAATACTCAGAAGCTAAACAAGGACGTGTGTTCGTGATTCGCCTGGAGGATGGCGATGTCGTGCATGAGGTGATCGAGGCGTTTGCGGCCGAACATGGGATCCGGGCGGCCACGCTGATTGCATTGGGCGGCGCCGATGACGGCAGCAGGCTGATTGTGGGACCAGAAAAGGATCGCGTCCAGCCCGTTGTGCCGATGCAGACGCGCCTGCAGCATGCTCACGAGGTGGCGGGAGTTGGGACATTGTTTCCCGGGCCAGAAGGCAAGCCCAGCCTTCATATGCACATGGTCTGCGGACGGCAGGATAAGACGGTAACAGGCTGTGTAAGGGCAGGGGTTCGCACCTGGCATGTCATGGAAGTGATTATCACGGAGCTGGTGGACTGCAGCGGTAGGCGGGTAGTCGAACCGGAAACCGGCTTCGCTCTCCTGCAGCCGTGAGTTGTCGGGTTTGTAGGGTGGAGGGCAAACCGGCCCCAGAAGTCCCTACGGGCGGGGTGTCAACCCTAAGAGGAGATAGAACATGAAGATAGTCGTTGATATTCCCGACAAGCTCTCGCACCGGGAAACGCACATTGCCAGTTGTGAAACGGACAGGGAAGGCTTGAAGGCGCGGCTTGAAAAACAGTGGAGGGTCTATCTGCGTCGTTACAAGCCGCTGCAGATACCGATTCGCTGCGAGTTCTGTGCGCATGTCGGGGAGGCGCAGTGGCATTGCCACAATCCCGAATCCCTGCAGAATCATATCAACGTCATGCCCTGGGACGTCTGTTCCAAGTGGTCACCGAATGCCGGGCTGCTTATGTTCCTGCGTAACGCCTGGTGGAAGGGGCAAAACGGCCACGACCGCACCATGATCGATACCGACGGCCTTTGAACTGGTCGGCTTCAGGCAACATGCCGACTCTTTCGAATCATATTGGAAATTGAGCTTCTTGGTTTCTTCTGTTATTGAAGGAGACCTCATTATGAACAACGAGCGGGATATATTCTACGATACGAGGGGCCTGTCTTACGCGCAAAAAGAGGACTTGTTGTGGAAGGCGTATTCCATCTGCAGCAAGTGGTGGCTCGATAAGCTGGATTGTTCCGTGAGTTGGTCTAGGCAGCGGGTGCAGGATGCATCGTTCGAAGATGCCATGAGCCACTTTTCGGACGGTGCTCATTTTGTTGTGATTCACCGGCGGCAGGTATTGATGATTGAAGAGCCTCATCTTGAGGTGGCTTTCAGATCCATGGAGGGCGTCGACTATTTCCTGTGGATTATCGTCCCGCTGGAGCGCTCCGACGAAATTGTTAAAGGTCTGTCGATGCTCTCTTGAGTTTCTTTGGAGTGGAGACTACAGGGCATTGTTAAACGAGGAGTTCGCGTATTCATGCAACGTCTGCTAATGACAACCGATCTACACCAGTTCCGGGGTAAATGGGAAGCACTGATCGAAGCGGCGGAGCGTGAACGGCCAGCGGTTGTTCTAATCGCTGGTGATATTCTGCCCAAGGACGGCGGTATCTCCCGGCAGCGGGAGTTCTTCCCGCAGCTCCGGAAGATGCTGCTGGCGATCCGGGACCGCTCGGGTGCCCGCGTTCTGTTGTACCTGGGCAATGACGACGGGCATTTCCTTGAGCCGCTTGTTGACGAGCTGGCGGCTGACGGCTTGTGCGTGAACCTCAACCAGCGTGTCCATAGGGAGCTCGGCCTCGTGTTTTGCGGCATGAACAAGGTGCGGGACTATCCCTTCGGGTACAAGCACTACTGCGTGCCGGACGAAGAGTGGGTTACGGACCCGGTGCAGTTCTGCAACCCGGCCATCACCTTCGACGACAGGGGCAACGAGATCGAGATCCCGGAACTACGGCGGTACTTGCTGAACAAGCGTAGCATCTTGCGGCACTTGGAAGATCTGAAGGCCCAGCTTCAGCCGGACGAGATGTCCCGTTCGGTATGGATGGTGCATCAGCCCCCGGCCGGGTTTGGTATGGATATCTGCGGGGACGGACGTAAGGTTGGCAGCCCGACCCTAACGCGCTTCATAAGGGAAAATCAGCCTCTACTCGGCTGCAGCGGGCATATTCACGAGTCGCCGCATCAGCCGGGCGGCCGGTGGATTGCCAATATAGGAAGCACATTATGGGTCCAACCGGGCCAGGTTGATCGGCGGCTGCATTATGTCACCCTTGACATCACGGATACCTACGCATGTGTAAACGTACGGAATCCCGCGTCTACAATGGGCGCCCAAGACTGCGCGAACAGGCGAGCATTTTCGCCGATGTGATCAGGGTTGCGGCAACGGTTCAGTTCCTTAACATCGGGAGCAAGCTGCTGGAGAATCTGACATCCTGGATTCCGGTGCTGGGGCGCTTTACCGACGATATTGCCCAGGGCATTGGCGCGGGGCTTTTCACTTCGGTTGCCGGGCACGCGACCATTGACCGTTGCCGGGCATTCCATGGATGGGACGAGGAGGAGGCCAAGAACAGTGTCGGGCCAAAACTGCGGATGTTCATGGCGGATCTGAAGGGGATTGTTGCCGATGTCATTATGCCGGCACTCAAGGGGCGGATTGAGGCGGAAACGCCTGAAGATCGCCGGACTCCCAATATGATCGAAAAAGCGAAGTCAGGGATTGGCGAGGCCATTGATGTTACGTGTGAGACGATCGGTTCCTGCGTCAGAAAACCCGTGTCAGCGGGATACCGGGGGGTGACCGCGACCGGCACGCACTTATGGGGAACAATCGTACGGGCCGGCAAACAGGGGGCACAAATGTCAGTGAAGGGCTTGGAAGCAGTCGGCAAGGGCACCGCCGTTGCAGGGCCGTGCGTTGTGCGAACCGGTAAGTCCGTGTTTCACGTGGCGGCACGCTGCGGGGAGGGTGTTGGTCACGCCGCGATGCGTGCCGCCCATGCGGCTTCTAATATCGTTCGGCGGAAGTCCGGCGAGTAGAGAAGCAATAAACATTGGCGTCGAATACATTAAGAATGCCACTTGGGCTGCGGCTTTTAAAAGTACTAAAAAAGAAGAACGTTGACGTTAATTATCAATTGACCTAACTGCATATATATGTATACTACTAGTAATTAAATAGATTACTACAGGTATATGCATGAATAAGCCGTTGGACAGAGATGCGTTGGATCTCGCCATGAGATCGTTGGCAATCCGCCTTGAGGAAAATGGTGCCGAAAAGGTCGACATTGTCGTTTGTGGTGGGGCCGCACTTATTCTGACTGGTAAAGTGCCTCGTACAACCAAGGACGTTGATATCGTTGCATTGATTAGGGCGGAATGTCTGGCTTCACCGGCGCCGCTTCCTGATTCACTCATTTCCGCTGCCAGGGAAGTCGCCGAAGACTTGGGCATGGATCCAGACTGGTTAAACAATGGCCCAAGCAGCGGAGAGGGCGGGCTTTTCCAGATGGGGCTTCCACAGGGGTTCTCAGATCGCCTGACGTCGGTGACGTATGGTAAATGCCTCAGGGTTCATTTCAGTCATCGACTAGATCAGATCCATTTCAAGCTGTATGCCTCGGTTGATCGAGGCGGATACCATATTGAGGATCTGCGTGCCTTGGAACCAACGCCGGACGAACTGGAGTCGGCGTGCCGGTGGTGCATGACGCACGACGTTTCTGCGGGCTTTCGGGTTGTGCTTATACGTTTGCTAAAGGAGTTGGGGTATGAAAGCGTTGCTCAAAGACTTTAGGGATACGTTTCGCGATAGCGTCATCGATCTGCTCTGGCGGCAGTGGACGGCCATAGGCGTTTCGGGACACGGCGATCAGTGGCGTGGGTCTCTGGTCGATCCGGAGGCGCTTCTATTGCTTACCTGCTCGGCGGGTCGCTATGATGCCCGCCTTTTTGATGGCATGATGGAGTGGATGGCGTGTAATGGGCAGTACATCAACGTGCAACGCCTGAAACGGATTATGGCGACTGAAGAATTCACAGGAGGGCGGGTGCTCGCCGCCGTTGCGGCTTCTACCAGGGATTCCGTGTCAGCAGCTAAATGGGCCACGATGGCGGCACCGACCCAGATGGGGGAAAAGGAACCGCTCTTTTTTCTCAAGAACGGCAACCCCATGCCAACAGTTAAGGAATTTGATCCTGTGTTCAGCTCACACGGGTTACTGAGAGACGTATATAAGGCACGTGGCGTTTCGTTGGCATTCCGTCCCGAGCCGGCATCTAACCTTATCCTTCGCTTACGGGCGCTACTGGGAGTCAATGCCAGAGCCGAGATCATTGCATACCTATTGCTGAATGAGCAGGGATCGCCCGGTTCGCTGGCGCGTGATGCGTATTACTTTCCTCTGACAATATCGAAGGCGATGACCGAAATGCGCGATTCAGGCTTCCTGGCGTCCCGAGTCAATGGTCGTCGGCGCGATCATCGGCTGGTACCCGAGGCTTGGCGTGATCTTTTCGTGGGTCAAGAACATGTCCGCTGGATCGTTTGGCCGCGTATTCTTCGTGCCATCGAAGTGCTATGGGTTTTTCTGCGGAATGATAGTCTTGTCGCTAAGGAACCATTGACTCAGGCGTCGGCACTCCGACGCGTACTGCTCAAGTCTGTCGTGGACAGGGCAGAAACGTCCGGGGTTGAGTTTTCGTTTGGTGATCTGTCTGCGCATCCAGGCGAGGATCTGCTCCCTTTTGCCATAGAGAGAACGACAGCACTGTTGCATGCCCTGACCAGCCGTTAGAACTCTGGGACCGTTGATCGGCTTTGTCGTGGGTTCATTTATTCTATTTGACCCACCCATGGCCGGACCAGTTCGGTTATGCGTCAAAAAACGCCGTGTACGGCCCTGTAAGCCGCTTGATCTCCCTGGGCCGGCTTCCGGTGCGGTTCCGTCGGGCGGATGCCTTTACGGCGCATATAGCGGCTACCATACCGGCATTGCGCCAGCGTACAGGCCGGGTTCCCCTCAACCGCGTCGAATAATCACTGAACCTCCATCTGTGTCGAAAGCCAGTGGCGACGAGTAAGGAGCGCGGCATCATCGCCTGTGCCATCTACGAGACCAAGGCGCTGGTGCGAACGCGCTTTTTAAATCACGCGATCGTAAGCGCGTCTTGAGCGCGTTAATCCCCTTCAAGATTCTCGGGTCTTAAAAAACCCAAAAAATCAAAAGCAGGGAAGGGCTAGCTTGCGTCGGATGAGGGGTTTTGGACAGCCTGATGGGCTGAAATCACCATTTTTGAGCAGGCTACGCCCTTTGCGGTGTTCAGAACCGGGGCTTTTGATGCAGCCGTGGCTGGTCGGTGGTTAACGGCGCATGATGCGCATGTTCCCCCACATGGTGGCCGCCATCAACCAGGATCTCAACCAGAATCTGACGGCGGCGCGTATCGCGGCCGATTCCGGCTTCCGGCAATCGCTTTTCCCGGATCCGTTGCCGACGCGCGACAGCGAAGGCAATCTGGTGACGCACCGCACCCCCTTGTCCGACCAGTTCATTGACGAGCTTGACGAGGGGGCGCAGGTTCCGTGGAAAGCCTGGCTGGTGCCGATGGCGTCATGGGGAATGCTGATCATGGCCATCTGGATGATGATGATCGGTCTTGGCTGTGTGGTCTATCCCCAGTGGCGGGACAACGAGCGGCTGCCATTCCCGCTACTGAATATCTACCAGGCCTTTATCGGTGGTACCGACGATCTGGAGGAACGCACCCTGCCCGCGATTTTCTACAGCCGGGCCTTCTGGATCGGCACGATCGTCGTATTCCTGATTCATGGGTTCCGCGGGTTGAACGTCTTCACGGGGGCGTTCCCCTCGTTCCCGTTGGAGTGGTCGTTAAGGTCGTACTTTACCGACGGGGTCATGCGTTATGCGACCGCGCCGCTACATACCCATCAGATCCTGTTTGCCGTGGTGGGGGTTGCGTACTTCATCCCGAACCGTTATGCCATCTCCATCTGGGCGTGGGTGTTCGGTTATGCCGTGGTGATGATGTTCGGCGCGGCCTATATTCCAGCCTACAATCCGGGGGTCTCAGAGCAGTCGTTCGGCGTGCTGCTGGCGATTACCGGATGGGTCCTGTGGCTGGGGCGTGCACACTGGGCCAAGGTGGGACGTGCCATGTTCGGCCGGGCGGGCAGCACGGAGGAGGCCCGCCGCAATTCCCTGGCCGGATGGCTGTTTGCGCTCGGCTGCGCCGGGGTCGTCTTCTGGCTGTACTGGGCGGGTGCGCCGCTCTGGTGGAGCGTGCTGGCGATGCTGGGATGCGCGATCGTCGCGCTGCTGATGGCCCGCATTATCGCGGAAACCGGCGTGCCGACCCTCTGGGTCGGGCGCATGAGTGTCGAGGGCTTGACGGCCCTGTTCCCGTTGGCATGGCTGTCGCCTACCATTCTGCTCATGGTCGGTGTGCTGAATGCCCTGCTGACGCGCACAACGGCGGTCAGCGCGGCGGTGATGACGACGCTGGCCATGGGGGTCGATCGCGAGGCGTCCCCGGCGTACCACCGCCGCCTGATTGTCGGCGGGGTGGCGGTCCTGATTGTCGGCTTCATTATCTGCGGGGCGGTCCACCTGAATCTCAATTACCAGCACTACGATGTCAGCACGAGTCCCAAGATGGGCGGGACCGATATCAACGGCTGGGAGCGAGTCGAGCGGGCGGATTATTCCTTTTTCACGGCGGCGCGCGGGCATCAGGCGGCGGGACTAGGCATCGGTACCGGATTGTTGTGGCTTTGCTCGCGGTTCCCGGCGTGGCCCATTCATCCGGTGGGCATCCTGTTCTGCCGAATTTCGATTGGCCACCTGCTGTGGTTCAGCGTCTTCCTTGGGTGGCTGCTCAAGACGGCCATCACCCGGCTTTTCGGTGGAGGGGCCTATCGCAAGGCGAGACCGCTTTTCCTGGGGTTGATCATGGGAGAACTAGCCAAAAATATTTGAAATTTGTTTCCGTGTGCAGCGCTGTTTGTGCATTTCAACGTGTGGCGTGGTGCGAGTGTT
>CAZOXS010000321.1:0-8556 GCA_964583785.1 uncultured Victivallales bacterium | reverse complement strand
TATCAACTTATTCATGATCATCCTTTCCTGGCCTTGTCCACCACCTTCTCCGCCGCCGCCTTGGCCTTGTCCACGATAACACGCGCGTTTGCCTGGGCGTGACGTACGCCAGCCTCGGCGGTCTGCCGAACATGGCCCGCTGCCTGATCCTTCTTGCCTTTGGCGCGCAGCTTGTCGTTGTTAACCAGCGTTCCCGCCGCCTCTTCGGCCCGTCCCCGCATCACTTCTACTGAACCTCTCATGATAAACTCCTTTCAAGCAGGCAGTCCATTTTGCCGGGCGGGGGCGGATACCCGCGCCGCCTGGCAAATGGCAAGCTGCCGACTTATTTTGTGATGACGTTCTTTACCGTCATCTGGTTCCGGACACTGGTGACACCATGTATGTCGCCAATCAACTCGGTGAAAAGCGCTTTCTCCGCATCGTTCTCGGCAATGCCGGTGAGCATAACCTTACCATTACGGGTCTCTACCTTTGTGTTGAGCGCGTTAATTGAACCATGGTTCACTAGCACCGCTCTGACCATGGCTGTGACAGAGGAATCATCCAGCTTCTCGCCTTGTGTCCGTTCCCCCGGTTCCGGTATCTCGACGACTGTCATCTGATTCATCACGGCGACGACGCCATCGACATTACTGGCGAATTTCCCGGTCAATTCCTTCTGTGCCATGCTGGTCGCGGTGCCCGTCAGCGTCACGATTCCGTTCTCTGACTCGACGGTCGTATTGGCGATACTGACGTTGCGATGCAACAGCAAGGCCAGTTTTATTTTCTTGCTCATCCACACATCCGCGTTGTCGGCGTCTGCTTCGGCCTGGGTCTCCAGTTGGTTATCCACGCGGACAACACCCGCCAGAGATTCAGCCGTATCCTGCGCCAAGTTCCTGTGCGACTTGTCGGCGACCTTTCCGGTCAGCGTGACCACCCCGTCCTTGGTGGCAACATCGATGGTGTCGTCATTGAGATACGTCCGGTAGACGTAAGTCTGTCTCAGCGACGCCTCAATGGCTTCATCCGATTCCATGGCGCGCATCGGCGCGGCGGCGATCAACAGGGCGGCGACTGCCGCTGTATATACGATCTGGTCGATAGTCTTGCGTTTCATTCTGAACCTTCATTTCTGTGATTTTTTGCTTTTGACTCTTGTTTTGCGCCATCGTGGTCATTTTAGGTTTCTTGTCGACTGTGCCTCCTTTTGCCTCCTGCGTATCTCCAGGAAACACGAGGCCTAGAACATCCGCCCGAGCGCAAGGTTGAATTCGCCGCCTTCAAGATCGAAGCGTACGCGGTTCGGACCTACGCGCACAGACGGATTCTCAGTCAGCCATTCCCAGCCGAGACCGGCACTGACAAACCAGTTGCCGGCAAAGCGGTAGTCAACGCCAGCACTCAGCAGCAGCCCCGGCACGACCGCCGTCTTGCTTTCCCGGTCCGCCCGTGCCGCCACGGTTGAAGCCTGTCCCGAGTCGCTGCTGGTGTACGTAATGTTCTCCGTACGTTCCACGTCCATGTTGACCACATCGAGCACCAGTTGCGGTGATACAAACAGGATCAGCCGTCGGGTCAGCGGTTTGACAAGCTCGAGGCCAGCCGCCCCGCGCAGACGCCAGACTTCACTGCGGACAGCTACATGGCTGCGGATGCTCCCCATCAGTCGCGAGATCTGCCGGGACGATTCCTGCGTGACGGGCACAAGCGGTCCCGCGTCGGTTTCCGTCCCATACGTTCCGGAATACGGCATGTCCAGCGGGGGGAATGGTCCGCCGACAGCATCACTGCCGCCGTAGTAGTCGTTGTACGTGTAGGCTTCGCTCACGGCGAAAACCCGCTGGTCGGCACTGCTACGCTGGAACCGTTGCTCTTTCATCGGGAACAAGGCCAGCCTCAGGACTAGATCCATGTTCAGCTTGATGTCCGATGCTTTAGGCTCCGTCCCGTCGCTGTCCTTGACCCACGCATGGAGCAGACGGTTGAGCTTGATCTCAATGCCGTCCACGGGCAGGTTGTTGTCCTGCCTGCCGCTGCTGCCGGTCATGGTGGCATCACCTTCCGTGACCGCCTCGTTATTGTCGATGTGGAAGGTGAGGGTAGGGTGGTTGCCGCCGTCGTAGTTATACTGACTGGCATTTTCAACCCCCCAGTTCCAGGTGGTGCCGTAGCGTTCCGGATTGGTGCCGTCGAGCAGCGTGGCATCGCCGGTCCAGTAGTCCGGGAGTACGTAACCGTCGTCGAACGTCCGCCCGGCAGTCGAGCTGTTGTCCGGGTAAGTCAATCCCGGCGTGCCGGAGCGCAGGCTGCGCCCGTCGAGTTCCGAGACTGACAATGTCCGGTCCGGACCGCTGACGGTCATGCCGCGATCCCACTGGTGGACCCAGCCGACCTGCGCCCGCCATTTGCTATCGCTGCTGGCGCCGCTACGCCCGCCGTCCGTTGCCGCATCCTGGCCAAACACGGCCACAGCCGTCGTCAACGCCGCGCATGCCATGCTGATTGTCTGTATCGTTTTCATTTCGTTCTCCTGTTTTTATTTCCGTATCGACTTGTTGCAAGGGGTTGCCTGACGGGCACTTCCCCTTGCAAGCCAGCTCTTCAATGTGTCCGCATATGTCCCACCCATTGTGATTCGATCACGTCGCCATCCTGCTCACGTACGATATCCACCCGGTACCAGCGGTTCCATTGCGGCACGGTCCATTTATATTGCTTACTGCCCGCTAGTATCGATATGGTCTCGATGTATGCATCCTCGGCCAGATCATAGACCAGCAAACGCAATGCGCCCGATGCCGCAGGCAGCGCAAACCGCTCAACCGGCAAACCCATATCAACCGGGACAGCGGCAGGCACCACATCGGGATCTTCCGGTGCAGGCAGAGGCAAGCGTCCGAACCAACTCCCGTGCGTGATATCCCATATACCGGTTTCAGCGTCGTGTGTGAGCACAACCAGCCAATGACGATTCGTCACGCCACCCGCAACGAATACCCCGTCCGGTTCCCAGCTTGGTGCAAGCGTATGCTCCCAGGCAGCCAGCTCGGGGTCGTAGACGGAAGCAGCTACATACGTATTCGTGAAAAACAACGGGAAATACACACCATCCAACTCAAGGTCCACCAGTGCATCAGCACCGGAAGAGCCCGCTTCGGCCTCCGATACAGGCTTAACCAGTGTTGCCATGGCCTTCGCCTGCCAGGCATCCAGCCCCGGATCTGATGTGTCAGCCGGTATCGCCGCAAGCGGTTCGTCCGCCTCATTGCGCGTCATGGACAAAGTCACCGATCTCGTGAGTGCTGGATACGCGTAATACGCCACGCCCTCATATGTCCAGACATCCGGCCACGTCGCGATGACCTGGTCGCGCTCTACAGGTGATATCGTGTAGAAATGCCCATTGTTGACGGGCGACCAGAAACGATATACCGGGGACAGCCCTGCACCGCCGGATTGGTAGGCATGCCACGCCACGCCTTCATACGTCCAGATCTCCGGCCACATCGTCATGATGTGGTCACGCTCGGCTTCCGAGATCGTGAAGAAATGCTGGCTGAAGACTGGCGACCAGAAGCGATAGACCGGTGATGAGCCTTGTGCGCTATTCGCATGCGCCCGCCACGCCACGCTCTCATACGTCCAGGTCTCCGGCCACGTCGTCATGATGTAGTCACGCTCCGCCTCCGAGATTGTGTAGAAATGCCCTTGCGAAACCGGCGACCAGAAACGGTACACATTGGAATCGATGGTGCCGTCGGAATCATACGGGACGAGTTCGTACTGCAGATCCACCGCCAGGTCGTCGGGGGTTCGCCGCCCCATCAGTTCGATGCCGCCAACGCTGACCGACTCGCCAGGATCCAATACCTGATTGCCGTTGCCGATTCCCGCCAGCAGGCTGCGGATTTCCACCGAGAGGTCGATATAGTGCATGCCGCTTATGGCGTCAACCCCGTCCGGGAATCGCAGCCAGAACCATTGCGTGCTCTGGACCTTGAACCAGAACGGGACGTCCACCGACGCCGACGAACTCGACGGGTTGATAATGGTCAGGGTTCCGATATAAAACCCTTGCCGCGGGTCGAACCGCCAGGTGACATTCCAGCTGGCGACACCAAGCATGCTGGGGGTAAACACCGCCAGAACGTTGCGCTCGCCATCCATCGCCACGTTGAGCGGTGCACCGCTGCCTTGGCCGATGCCGTTCACCTCCCAGTGGTCAAAGGCATAGCCCGGATCGGGAACCGCGAAAAGGTCGATGTCATCGCCAGCCGGTTGCCAGCCTGCGGTGGCATTCGTGATCGCCCCGTTGGGAGCGGATAGCGAGAGCAGGTAATTAGTGCTCCACTGCCAGGTCAGTACAGCATCGTTGGTATGGGCCATCGCCATCGTGTTCGAGGTGCCCATTGCCGGATCGTTCCCGATCATGCTCCAGCCGGTGTTCACGTACTGCGTGCCGCCGAGCGTCTCCGCGTCCGTGACGGTGTTGGTGAGCAGCGTGCCGATAACGTTGGTGTAGAGGCCGACCTCCAAATCTGCAATTCCGTGTTCGGAAATGATTTCCAGCACAACGACGTTCACCTCGAAGTGCGCGACCAGCGACCGCGCCTGATCCATCGTCAGGTTCTGCACGGCAGCGTTGCTTGAACCGCTGAAATCCCCGGTCCATCCGATAAAGGCATTGCCGATGTTGGGTACCGCCGTAACCGTCACAGCCGTCCCCGAGGCATAGAACCCGTTCGAATCTCCTGTAACGCTTCCGCCAGGACTGGCGGTGGCGTTAAGCAGGTAGTTTGTTTCCCACAGCCAGGTCAGCACGGCGTCGTTGGTGTGCGTCATGGTCATGGTGTTCGTGGTGCCCAGTGCCGGATCATTTCCAACCATGCTCCAGCCGGTATTTACATACTGCGTACCACCGTCCAGGGTCGTTTCCATGGCTGTGACCGTGTTGGTGAGCAGTGTGCCGTAATCGTTCGTATAGATGCCCACCGGTAGATCGGCAACACCGTGTTCCGAGATGATTTCAATGACCAGTTGCTCAGGCGGAATTAGATCCGAATCCACCAAAATGTTCTGATCCAGATCAACACGCGTCTGCGCCAGCAGCTTGCCGTTGAACGAAGCCCCGGTTTGAATCGTGATCGCCTTGGCGGTCAGGACAACGCCTTCAATGTGAGCCGTGGTGCCCACGACGGCCCCCACGGGGCCTTCGATCTGCCAGAAGATGTTCCTGGCCTGCGCCCCTGCCGCCAGAAGGACGCTCTGGCCGCTGGCCACGAGCAGATCCCCCGCGATCTGGAAGATGAAGATCGCATCCGCATTGCCCTGGGCATCCAGCGTGACATCACTGTTGATCAGTACATCCGTGCTCCATTTGTGAAGACCGGGGGTAATCGTCAATCCGCTGATATTGCCAGCCATCAATTCCGTCGTGTTTGGTATTGTCCGCAGCGAAGCCTGCGTAAAAGCGGTTTCCATATCCGATATCGCGGTGGTCATCTTGGATGGCGTTGGCACGAGGTAGTCGGAGGCATAGATCTTACCTGTGACCTGGGCAGATGTCGAAAACTCACCCGAGATATCCATGATCAGGGAGAACCCGGTGATGGCGGTCGAATCGATCGGACTCACCCCCATGTCGCCCGTGATGTCGGAACTCGGCACCGTGCTGATCCCGGTCTTGGCCAGGATCACGAAATCGCCCGCCGTCCCGAGATCCAGCGGTAGCTCGGGGTGGCCACCCATGGCCGACGGCACCAGTATTGCCAGTGTCGCCAGCACTCCCAGCATGTATCGCCAGCAGCCTGCCAGCATCATTGTTGCGCGTGTTGTATTCTCCGTCATAACCTCATCCTCCTGTTTTTCCTCGGTCTGAACTCTCTTGACACTGACGACAATAGCGTTGGACGCCTGTTGTTTCTATGGGGAGTAACCCCACCATCTATTTATAACCTCCAATTGACAAAGATCATGGCCGGCGCCAGCGCGTTCGGCAATTCCGTGAACCATTGGTTCTGCGGCATGATGTTGATCAGGCCGATCTGCAGGCCGGTGTCGACCGTCTCGGCATAGTTGATGAAACCGAACTGTAGGCCGGTCAGGCGTCCGGTAATGTTCACGGTACCGCTCTGCAGACCTCGCATCGCGCCAGCGTAATTCACAAAGCCGGCCTGCCAGCCCAGGAAGTCGCCCGCCGTGTAGTTGATCGGTGCCCAGTGGATGCCTGTATAGCTTTCGGCGTAGTTGAGGATAAACGCCCAGCTCAGACCGGCGCTCTGTCCTGTTGAACCGTTGATCACACCGAGCGCCAGGGCGGTCTGCGGATTCTCGCTCCATAGCCCGATCGTCAGGCCTTCAATCGTCTCCGTCCGGCCATAGAGGGCGATATCCGGGATGATGCTGATCTGGATCGGCTTGCTGGCCAGCGCCGTGCCGGCGAGCATCATCATCATTGCGCAACCCATCACTAACTTCTTCATGTCTGATTCTCCTTGCCTGGTTTAATGACCACTTCGACCGTGTGCATCCTGTCACGATGCACGGCTGCCTGACTATGGGGAGTAACCCTACCGGTGCTGCCGGCTATGGGGTTAAAACCTCATTGCTGCACGACACGATTATGCGGCATGCTCGCGGCAGGTAAGGGGTGATGCGCGATGGCGTTCCCCCTGTATGGTTATGAAGGAGGCTGGAAATGTCCGCAACAAACACCAGTGATCGTAACAGCTGGCGCTGCCGCGATATATTCGAGACGTTCAGAGGCTGACTTCAGCGTCCTCGATGGTGACCTGGACGCTGCTTTCGATGATACCCGTCGCGATGGCGTAGCGGGTGAGACCGGCGGTATCGTGGATATCGAGTTTCTGCATGAGATGGTCGCGGTGTTTTTCAACTGTTTTCACGCTGATCCCGAGCTCCGCTGCGATCTGTTTGTTCGCGCCGCCTTCGGCGATCTGCTGGAAGACTTCCATCTCGCGCGGGCTGAGGGTGATGTTCTTCGCTTTCAAATCCCCCTTGCGATCCAGCACCTTGTGGTGCTGCTTTGCATACCGGACGGAGACCGCCGGGCTGTAGAATGTCTTGCCTTCATGGACGGCCCGTATGGCCTCGGTCAGGAAGTGCGAGGAGGTCTGTTTGATCAGGTAGCCTGCGGCACCCAGTTCGGTTACCCGCTCAACATAGGCATCATCGCTGTGGGCGGAAAGGATGAGAATCCTGGCCTCAGGGTCGTCCGCCAGAATCTGGCGCGTGGCTTCCAACCCGTTGAGATGCGGCATGGCGATGTCCATGACAATCACATTCGGACGAAGTGCCCGGGCAATGGTCACCGCCTCGTCGCCGGTGGTCGCCTCGCCGATCACCTTGATGTCGGGTTCGGCCTGCAGCAGTGTCCTTAGCCCCTCGCGTACGATCAGGTGGTCCTCCGCCAGCATGACGGTAATCGTTTTTCCGGCTTTCATCGGCGGCACTCCTTTCGCTGGCGGTTGCTGAACGGAATCTGCGCCCTGACCGTCGTACCCTGCCCCGGTTCCGATTCAACCGTGAACGTGCCCCCGACCATCTCCACCCGCTCGCGCATGCCGAGCATTCCCAGATGGCGGCTTTTCCGCACGCTCCACATTTTTTCGACATCAAAGGATTTGCCGTAATCCTTGATCTCCATCTGGATATTATCGCCACGCTTACGTAAGGTCAAGTCAACCCGTGCGGCCTGTGCATGGCGGGCAACATTCGCCAAGGCCTCCAGTGCCACGCGATACAGGGCGGTGCGCATGGGGGGCGTCAACTGCTCTTCCCCTTTGAATGCCGTCAGGTTCACACGGATGCCGGTTTCGGCCGCGAACCCCTTGAGGTAGGCATGCACGGCGGGAACCAGCCCGAGATCGTCCAGCAGTGCCGGCCGCAGTTCACGGGCGAAACGGTGCACGATATCCACCGACTTCTCCACCAGCCGCTGTGCGCGGGAAATCTTGAGGCTCAGCCCCCGTGTGCTGGCGGCCGCTTCGGTAATCAAGGTGGCCAGTTGGACATTGATGCCCGTCAGCATCTGGGCAATGACATCGTGCAGCTCGCGACTGATCCGTTTGCGCTCATTCTCCTGGGCCGAGAGCGTGTGGCGGGAAAACAGCCGCAACTGCTCCTGCAGCAGGCGGGATTGCTTCAGCAGGCGCACGGAATGATCCTCGCTTTTGCGGAGGGAATCCTGGGCGGTTTTACGCCGGATGATCTCGCGGGCAAGCTTGCGGTTGGATGCCTGGAGATCCCGAGTCCGCATCTTCAGTGACAAATTAAGTTCGCACAGCCGGCTGTTGGCCACGAGAACACTGCGGTGTACTGTCTCCATCGGCAGTATCGCCTTGGCAAAGAATGTACCCGCCCGCCGGACCAGGCGGTTGCGGGAGGCGGCGGAATCAGCCGGCAACGCCTCAAGCGCCGTCACCAGTGCCTTATCGTGAATCTGCGCCAGATCCAGCGTCTCCAGCCCGAGATCCAGCGCCTGCCGACCCAGCCGCTGCGCCGGCATCAGACTGGCGGCGGTTCCAAGCCGCAGATAATCCCGCATCG
>CAZOXS010000320.1:0-4830 GCA_964583785.1 uncultured Victivallales bacterium | reverse complement strand
TTGCATAAATTGTTTATTTCCTTCTGCTAAAATAGTAGCAATACCCTTTTCAAATTGCCAGGCATCTGTCATCTGGTTCTCTTTTGAATAATTTTTAAGATTTGAAACCAATTCATCAGCAACTTTTTGTAATATTGTTTCAACGATAAAAATTTTTTGGGTTATAAATATATGATATTAATTATCAGTTTATAACCCAAATTTTTCAAAGAAACGTGGAATTTGTCGTACACCCATCTGAAGTGTCAGGTAAAAAAACTCAGTCTATTCATTCATGCTAATGAACATGGTATTCTAAACAACAAACCAGGTTCAAGCATCCAAAATACACTAATAGACTTATTAAAGTACTCTCTATCTGCTTGAATCTACAAGCCTAAAAAGATCATTCCCAATCCACACGCGAATATGGTACCTCCAGCCAGCGCGTGCGAATAGCGCTCTATTTTTTTCATGGGCAAAAATTCAATGCCATAAAAAGCAGCAGTTACCAGAAATATCATCGTTGTAATCGTAATCAGGCCAAAAATAACGGTAAGAATAATCAAGTCCGAATAATTGTTTTTTGCAGCAGGGTACATCACCAATGGAATAAGTGGTTCGCAAGGCCCAAATATAAAAATTGTGAATAGTATCCAGGGAGTCAGGTTCACTTTTTTATCGGTTTCGTGAATATGAACATGTTCGTTATGATGGGTATGTTCATGTCCGTGAATGCTTTCGTTATCATGAAAATGCAGGTGTTTATGCGGTTTGTTCCTGTAAGCTTTTTGCATACCCCATACCATATATAATACCCCGAAGGAAGTGAACAACCACGAAATAATGCTGCCACGAACACCTTCAAAAACTTCAAGTTTCCCGACTGCTATACCCATGGCAATCCCGATAAGTCCAAGAATAACCGAACTCCCAACATGACCAAGACCACAAAGAACTGTAACCCAAACTGTTTTCTTTAACTTCCACTTTCGGGCTTTTGAAATAACAATAAAGGGCAAATAGTGGTCAGGTCCAGCAAGTGTATGTATTAAAGCCAAAGAGGCAGTTGTTGTTACTAAAATTAAAAATTCATTTGTCATAATTCCAAGGGATTTTGCGAAAGTTTATGGTATAGCTAATGAATCAGATTTTAGCAGGCAAGTATTTCTTTAATCATAAACTCTTTCCCGGATATTAGTTCTATGTCCTTACTTTCACATTTCGGGCATTTGCCTTTACTCTGAATAAAATTAAAAACTTTATTGCATTCCCTGCAAATACCATTGCCTGGTAAGATCTCAATTTCCAATTTTGTTTCTTCCATTATTGTACCATCAACAGCAGCCGGGTAACAGGCTTCAATATATTTAGGAACAATGGAGGAAAGCTCGCCAATTTGAAGCACTATTTTATCAATTTTTGTTACACCGTTTTTTTTTGCAAAATTATCGACCGTTTTTACAACTTCTATGACAACTCCTAATTCATGCATATAGACTCACTTCCTTTTTCCTATATTATGGCAATATTTATATGTTGCTTTTATTACCGGAAAAAATGTTTTGAACCATCTTTACAGGTTTATTTACTGCAATTCGTACTTTTCTTTTTAAGGCATATTTAACAATTGTAGATTTCATATCGTCAAATTCAGGATTTGCAACATCGTATTTTCGAACCAATTTAATGGCATTAAACTTACATTTTGTAGTGCATGCGCCACAGCCTACACACATAAATTCATCAACTACTGTAGCACCGCAACCAAGGCAGCGCGCTGTTTCCATTTTAACCTGCTCTTCTGTAAATGTACCGCGTAAATCATTGAATGATGGATGCGGTTTGCTTGTGTCGCCTTGGCCCACTTTTTGCCTTGGCAAATTATCATATCCATCAAGAACAAGGTTTTCTTTATCAAACGAACGGTAATCTCTATTCAAACGACCAATGGTTAAACTTTGTCCGTTCTGAACATAACGGTGTATCGAAATTGCACCTTCTTTGCCAGCAGCAATAGCATCAATGGCAAACTTTGGACCTGTAAGTACATCACCGCCGGTAAACACATCAGGTTCACCTGTTTGATGGGTTATAGCATTTGCCTTAATGGTCTTATTCGGATTCAATTCTATCTTACTGTCTTCAATCAGATAACCCCAATCTATTGCCTGGCCTACCGAGAGCAGGACATTATTTGCTTCAGCTATTTTTGTATTGTTTTCATCAAATTTAGGACAAAACCTTTTATTTTCATCAAAAACAGAAATACATTTTTTGAACTCAACACCTGTAACACGGCCATTTTCGATAAGGATACGTTTTGGACCCCAGGAATTATTTATAACAATATTTTCTGCCATTGCTTCTTCGATTTCTTCCTCCAAAGCAGGCATTTCTTTGCGGGTTTCCAGGCAAAACATATCAACTTTTGTAGTTCCAACTCTTGTAGCAGTTCGTGCAACGTCAATGGCTACATTACCACCACCAATTACAATTGTTTTTCCAGCTATTTTCATATCCTGATCAAGAGTAACATTACATAAAAAGTCAATACCTGTCAAAACTCCTTCAGCATTTTCATTCTCAACACCTATTTTTCTGCCGGCCTGAGCTCCAATTGCAAGATAAAAGGCTTCGAATCCCTGGCCTCTCAGCTCCTGAAGGCTTATGTCTTTACCAACATCTACACCTGTTATAAATTCAACACCTAATTCTTTCAAAATATCAATTTCGGCATTTATTACATCTTTCCCCAGCCTGAAGGAAGGTATTCCAAATGTAAGCATACCGCCCAGTGCTTTTTGTTTTTCAAACACTGTTACCTTATATCCATCGATAGCCAAATAATAAGCACATGAAAGACCTGCCGGACCGGCACCAATTATGGCAATTTTATTCCCGTATTGATGTTTTACCTTTGGTATAAACCGGTGCTCGGTCTTTAAATCCTGTTCGGCTATAAATTTCTTTATTTCATCGATAGCGATTGGATCATCAATGTCGCCCCTGGTACAGGCTGATTCGCAATACCTGGGGCAAACACGTCCGCAAACAGCAGGGAATGGATTTTCGTGTTTGATAAGTTCTAACGCTTCGGTATATTTTCCTTGTGATGCCAGCTTTATATACCCCTGTATGCCTATATGAGCAGGACATTCAGCTTTACATGGACTTGATCCGGTATCCACAACAACTTCCCTGTTGGTACGGTAATCCGGATTCCATTTATCCGGGCCCCATTCTATATGGTATGGAAGTTCTCTTTTTTTCTCATGAACAGGTGTTTTTGCACATATTTTCTGCCCTAATTTCAATGCATTCGTTGGACAAACTTCAACACATTCGCCACAGGCAACACATTTATCGACATCAATTTTTGAAACATAGTTTGAACGTACCATATCCGGGTTTGACCACATATTTGCAAGTCTCATCGAAAAACATCCACAACCACAACAGTTGCATATTGCATGCGTTTTACCGGGGCCATCCGTATTTGGAATGCTATGCATCAACCCGTTATCTTCGGCTTTTTTAATTATCTCAGCTGCCTCTTCGCGTGTAATCTCTTTGCCTCTTCCCGTTCTGATATAATAATCAGCCGCATGCCCCATCTGAATACACATATCTTCCTTCAAATGACCACAGCCTTCTCCCATTGCTTCTCTTGAAGTACGACAAGCACAATCGGAAACGGAGAAAAGAGTGTTTTCGTTTAAATAACTGGATACTTCCTCATAAGATACTATTCGGGTTTCACCGTCAATAGATTGTTGAATCGGGATAACACGCATAGGGCCTGCACCAACTGGTATATTACCTGCTGCCATTGGGCCTCTTAATTTTCCATATTCATCAAAGCACCTTCCTAGTTCAGGGTACTTTTTTATGTTTTCCTTGTTATTAACAATCATTTCCATATGTCCGGGAACCCAAAGCTCTATCCAGTACATGTTTACTCCATCAATTTCATTGACAAAACAAGCACCGGCTACGGCTAAATCCCATAAGAGCTTCTCTGATTCTTCTATGGACTTGCCACAAAGAGCGGCAACCTCATCTGCATTTTTACGTATTCGTAGTTCAAGGCAAAGTCCTGCCTCTGCCATTTCGTCTGTAACAATAGGCTCCAGGATTTTGTATTCCGGCCGATCGGGTGTTATTTCACCTTTCGAACCCCGTTTTACCCTGCTGATCTTATTTGCAAGATCCAGTACTTTTTCTTTTACCATGATATATCAAGAAACAAAATTTATGTTGTTTTATTTACCGTTCCAACCTTCAACTTCAGTGCGCAGCCAGTCAGCCCACTCTTCAATTCCCTCACCGGTTTTAGCAGTGATGGGGATAATCCTGATATTGGGATTTAATTTTTTTACTCTTTCTTTAACTGCCTCTATATCAAAATCGAAAAAACCTATTGAATCCATCTTGTTAATTAACAGAACATCAACGATGGAAAACATTAAAGGATATTTCAACGGTTTGTCATCTCCCTCCGGTACACTTAAAATCATAGCATTTTTTACTGCTCCGGTGTCAAATTCAGCCGGGCATACTAAATTGCCTACATTCTCCAGAATTACCAAGTCGATTCCGTTGGTTCCAAGTCCAGCGAGTCCTTGCCTGGTCATATCAGCATCTAAATGGCACATCCCGCCTGTATGCAACTGAATAACTTTAACGCCGGTTTTAGAAACTGTGATCGCATCCACATCGGAGTCAATATCAGCTTCTAAAATGCCGATACTCATTTCATCTTTTAGGGTTTCAATGGTTCTTAAAACAGTTGTTGTTTTGCCCGAACCCGGTGATGACATCAGATTGAGCAAAAAGGTCTTGTCCTTT
>CAZOXS010000319.1:0-4739 GCA_964583785.1 uncultured Victivallales bacterium | reverse complement strand
TCACCGCGCAGCGTCGCGGCCAGGTGACGGTCCGCCCCACCCGTCAGGGCCGACCCGAAACAGGGCAGCGCGGAAACACGGTCGAAGCCCGGGACGACAAACCCCAGGAATTCGCGCTCGCCCGCTTTAGGCAGAGCAAAGAAACCATCGTCATGAGCCACGACCACGCCATCAGACGCCACCGGCACGCCCGTGAAAAGCCCGCCGCGCAGCAGGATACAATCGGTTGCGAACGCATCCGCCTGCAGCAGCGACGTAATCGGCGTACCGATGCGCACCCGCCAGTGGCCGGGGGCGGCTACACCCGGACCGCCGATGGTGACAACGCGCTCATACAGAGGAATACCTTCCGCCAGACATGCCCCGACTGCCAGCACCGCCTGGGCATCAAGCGTCCAGATCGCATCCGCCGCCGTCAGCGTACGATCCTGCCGGCGAAGCGCACGGGCGAGTACTCTCGGATGCTCTGCGGGGTAACGTGCCGGGAGGGTCTCGAGCTTGAAACGAGCATCGCCTTGGATGGCCGACACCAATGGCTTGACACCGGAATCCGCCGCATTTTCGACGACAATATGGATCCGTCCGCCGGAGGCACTCAACAGGCAGGGCAGGAAATGCAGTCCGGCCAGGATCCGGTCCGGCACGGCAGACAGAAGACTTTGGCCATCGGTACGGAAGGGTTCGCTGTTGATGAAGTTGACCATCAGGCGGGCCGGGACATCCGACCCGTCAAGCGCCGGCATTGCTCCGGTTTTCGCGCGGCGAATCAGCGGCCAGACGCCGGCGGCGGCAAGGATCTGACGCATTGTCCCAGCCGTGAGCCGCGAAGGTTCGTACGGCGTGCCGCTCACGTTGACGGCAGCATCATCGACCTCCAGGAGGATTCGCGGCGAGCCGTTTTGGCTGTCATGATGCAGACGGACAACACCCGAGGCCGGGGCGGGCAGTGCCAGGCGTCCGCCGCCGGCATCCGCCCAGGCCAGCGGAGTGCCGAATGTCACCGTTGCCCCGTCGGCAAAGGCAGGCACATAATCCAGGCCATGCTGGCGAAGGGAGATCACGAGCCGCCCCGGCACAGCCGCATTTTGAATCGCGGACGCCGGACGTCCAGGTATTTTCGGCAGATATGCACCTTGCAATTTCATGTAAAAGCCTTCGGGGGAATCGATCAAGCTAACTGCAAAAACAGTCGCAAGGGTACTCTATGCGCTTCCGGATGGCAAGTCTTAGCGTGTGGCCCTAAAGCTTGAGGTAGCTGGCAATCAGCGGGGAGAGGTGTGTGGCGATGTAGGCTTGTAAAGCCTTTTGGATTGGGGGCCACGGAACGAGTTGCTCGCTGGCGACCTGCAGTAGCGAATGGATTGTCTCGGCAATGGGCGGGTCATCCTGCTCCGCCGCACTGGCTGCCGTCAGCTTCCCGGTGAGCCGGTCGGTGCCGAGTGTTTTGTCGGCCGCATCAGATACAGCCGAGACATCGAGCATATCGTCGGCTAACTGGTAAGCCGTTCCCAGTGCATAGCCGACACGGCACAGGGAGTCCTTCAAGCGGGCGTCATCACCGCCCGCACAAACGGCGGCGAAGCCGAAAAGGCTGCCGGTCTTGCGACGGGCGATGCTGATACAGCGTTCTCGCGATACGTCATCACCAAACAAAGCAAATTCCTGTTCCGCTTCGGCTTCGCACATTTCACGGAAAGTGGCAACCAACAGCGGGATCCGGTCGGGCAGCGTTTGCTGAACGCACTCGACCGCCAGGCTCATCAGGAGGTCGCCCAGAATGACCGCCGCACGGGCCCCTTCCGTAACCCACAGGGCGGGAACGCCACGTCGGCGGGTGCCGCCATCGACAATGTCATCGTGTAGCAGACTGGCGGCATGCAGCATCTCCACGGCGGCGCCGGCGCAAACCCGAACCTGTTCCGGTTGTCCGGCGGCAATACCGAGATCCTGAACGAGGCGGGCTCGTAGCATTTTCCCGCCTTCAAGAGTCGCCTGAAACCGGCCCGAAAAAAGCAGGAGCGCTGCCTGCGGTAGAATCTCCCGCATTTTTCGCCTTACCGCTTGAGGAAAAAGATCAACAATTGGTTGTGTGTTTGGCATGTACAGCAGGATGCCATACCGTAAAGACGAAAGCAATCAGATCTTTCTTTTCGCCGCTTGCGCAACGATGAGCAATAGTGTCTAATCGAGCCATCTATGAATAAACTCGAGGAGCGCGATTCGACATTCCGTGTCTGGTTGACCGCCGTCCGGCCGTTCGCCTATACGGCCTCGGTGCTGACCGTTGCGCTGGGAGCCGCGCTCGTATGCCACAGCGGGGCATCACTCCAATGGGGCACACTGCTATTGACACTCGCAGGGGTGGTTAGTTTTCACACGGCCGCCAACCTGCTCAACGACTGCTTTGACCATCAGCGGGGGCTCGACACCGAGATTTTACCGATGAGCGGCGCTGTGGTACGCGGCTGGCTGACCGAGCAACAGGCCTTTAGCGGGGCGATGTTTTGCCTTGCTGGCGGCTGTCTTTGTGGCGGACTGCTTATCCTTTATGCCGGCTGGGGCGTGCTGTGGCTGGGACTGCTTGGCGCGGCCTGTGCGATTGGCTATACCACGCCACGATTCTGCTTCAAATATGCAGGACTGGGCGATCTGACGATCTTTCTGGCGTTCGGCATACTGCCGGTCTTCGGCACCTGGTGGGTGCAGACCCGCACCTTTGCATGGCTACCGATTCTCTGGAGCATCCCGCTGGTATTACCAACCGTCGGCATCCTGCATGCCAACAACTGGCGCGATATCGAGCGCGATGGCCAACGCGACTGCCACACCGTCGCCGGACGCCTGGGCTCGGCGGGCTCGCGGCGTTATTATCAGATCCAGATACTCGGTCCATTCGTGCTGGTGGCCCTTCTGGCGGTTCTGGGACAGATCCCGGATCTGGCGCTACCGACGCCGCCCCATACGCTTGCCGCCTTCCTGGCCCTGCCGCTGGCGCTGAAGCTGGCACGCATCCGTCCCGAGACCGATCCGCAGACGTTCGCCATGCTCGATGGCCAGACCGCCCGATTTCACCTGCTGTTCGGCGTTTTGCTGACAGTCGCGTTTGTCATCGCAAGATTCCTTCCTATCGGCTAGTATACGTCCATGCTTGAAACGCACCAACGACGCGGCGCCATCTTGCAGATCCGTATGGTTGCCTCACTGGCAGCGGCGTTCCTGCTGTTTGCCTTCCTCTTCCTGCGCAGCGGTGGCGCGTTCTGGTTCGTGCTACCGATGTCGGTCAGCCTCTTGTGTGCCCTCGCCTGGCTGGCTGAACCGCGCGAGATGACGGCCATGCTTCAGCCGGGGTCGCGTTGGGCCGGGCCTGGTTTAATTGCCGGCAGCATCCTGGCGGCAGCCTTGTTGTATTGGACGTTCGCGCTAGGCAATCTGGCCGCGCGCCGCCTTTTCCCGTTCGGGGCGACCGAGATCGAGGCGGTCTACCATCAGGGTGCCACGACCCCGCGCTGGATTGTCGCCCTCGTGCTGGTGCTGATCGTGGGCCCGGGCGAGGAACTTTTCTGGCGCGGCTACGTGCACCGGCGCTTGTCCGCCTCCATGAACCCGATGGCCGCCTTCACGCTGGCCGTGCTGGCCTACACCGGCGTCCATCTGGCAACCGGCAACCTCACTCTGATCCTCGCTGCCGCCGTCTGCGGTTCGTTCTGGTCGCTGCTCTACCAGCGGCTCGGTGCGATCTGGATCAACATCATCAGCCATGCGCTTTGGGCCGCCGCCATATTCGTCTGGTGGCCGATGAAAGGCTGAATGACACCAAATAACGGGAGGATAAAGCGATCGCGGTGACTCCAGATTGTGCATACAACCGTCAGTTTCGTACGTCCCTCGCGATCATCCGGTTGGCCTGAACCGTCAGGGTGATCGACACCGTCAGGGCCACCAGCAGCAGGTACAACAGCGTCATGTTGATACCCACCACCCGCGTTAACGCATAGATCGCCAACGAGAGGCACAGCAGACCAAGCCCGGTCAGCAACAGACTGTAGAGTCCGACCGTGCCACGTTCTTTTTCCTCCCCGCGAACCGACAGGATCCGCACACCGCCGCCAGCACCAGCCACATCACCCGTTTGAATAGACGCTTGATCATTTATGCTTCTCCTTTGCAAAGCACCACACTGGAAAAGACCTTGAACCTGGCACCCTCACGCCAGGCATCCGGTGGCAGACCGGCTTTCTCGCTGAGCGAGCAAAGCGTTTCCTCGACCGTCCAGCCTTGCTCGGGAGCGACTTCCGGCAGGTACACCGCCCGGTGCCAGCCCTTCTCCAGAATAATGCCATGCTCGCCGAGATGGAGCGCGTCCAGGCTGGCAATCGGATTGATCGGACTCAGGATCGAGACATCCACCACCAACCGGGGCCATTCCCGCGCGCTGACCGGCGGGAACCGCGGATCCCGCCGTGCCGCCCCGACGGCATTCTCATGTACCGACAGATAGAGCGGGGCCTGCGGCTCAAGCGAGCCGATGCACCCGCGCAACATCCCCTGCTCATGCAACGTGACGAACGTGGCGCGCGGGATTTCCAACGCTGGCGTCAGTGCATAAGCCGAGAAGTCAAACTCACCACGACCGCCAGCCGTACACCATGCCAGCGTATCAACGGCAATCGCGAACACCGTTTCCCGCTCCGCCGCCGTCAACCCCGGTGCCCACTCACCGCTGCGCTTTTCCTGAATCC
>CAZOXS010000318.1:0-3112 GCA_964583785.1 uncultured Victivallales bacterium | reverse complement strand
TGTATGCCCACCGCCTGACGCGCCGGTTGGCGGACGTGCGTCGTGACGGGACGCTGCCGTTCCTGCGGCCCGATGGAAAGTCGCAGGTGTCAGTCGAATACGTGGATGGCAAGCCCGTGCGTGTGGACACGGTTGTGGTCTCGTCGCAGCACACGCCGGAGGTTACGCATAAGGATTTGCGTGAAGGGATCATCGAGGAGGTGATCCGCCAGTCGATTCCGGAAAAACTGCTAAAAAACACACGCTACCTTGTTAATCCCACCGGGCGTTTTGTTGTCGGCGGGCCGCAGGGGGACTGCGGGCTTACGGGCCGCAAGATCATTGTCGACACCTATGGCGGAATGGGCCGCCATGGCGGCGGTGCGTTTTCCGGCAAGGACCCGTCCAAGGTGGATCGCAGCGCCGCCTACATGGCGCGCTATGTGGCCAAGAATATCGTGGCAGCCAAGTGGGCGACGCGCTGCGAAGTCCAGCTTGCCTACGCGATCGGGTTTGCCGAACCGGTTTCCGTGATGGTGGAAACCTTCGGCACCGGCGTTGTCGAGGAATCGAGGATCGCGAAAGCGGTTCGTGCGGTTTTTGGACTCAAACCGGCAGAGATCATCCGCGACCTTGATCTGTTGCGCCCTGTGTACGAGGCCACTTCCGCCTACGGGCATTTCGGAAGGATGCGCGGACTTGATAAATTCACCTGGGAACGGAAAGATAAAGTGGATGCGCTCAAGGCGGCACTCTAATAACCTGAAAAAAAAAGAAACGAGAATATAATGCTGAAGAGCAAAACCAAACAGAAAACCCAAAAGAAGAATGCTGATTACGTGGTTGCCGATGTGTCGCTTGCGGATTTCGGCCGCAGGGAGATTGATTTGGCCGAAGATGAAATGCCGGGACTGATGGCGCTGCGCGCCGAATTCGGCAAGGCGCAGCCGTTGAAAGGCGTCCGTATTGCAGGCTCGCTGCACATGACCGTGCAGACGGCGGTGCTGATCGAAACCTTGAAGGCGCTCGGGGCCGAGATCCGCTGGGCAAGCTGCAATATCTACTCCACTCAGGATCATGCGGCGGCGGCAATCGCGGCGGCGGGGATCCCCGTGTTCGCGGTCAAGGGCGAGTCGCTGGAGGCCTACTGGGAGTATACTGATCGCATTCTCGACTGGGGCGATGGACAGGGCCCGACCGCCATCGTGGATGACGGTGGCGATGCCACCCTGTTCATTCATCTGGGGTACAAGGCGGAAGACGATCCGTCTGTACTGAACCGAAAGCCGGAAAGTGCCGAAGAGGCCGTGTTGCTGAACCAATTGAAGCTGTCCTTGAAACGGGATCCGCAGCGCTTCCATCGCATCGCCTCCGCAATCATCGGCGTTTCGGAAGAGACGACGACCGGCGTGCACCGCTTGTATCAGATGGCGTCGCGCGGGGAATTGCTGTTCCCGGCCTTCAATGTCAATGATGCCGTGACAAAGTCCAAGTTCGACAACCTCTACGGCTGTCGGCATTCCCTGATCGACGGGATTTGCCGTGCGACCGATGTGATGGTTGCCGGCAAGATCGCGGTCATCGCCGGCTATGGCGATGTCGGCAAGGGCTGCTGCCAGTCGCTCAAGGGGCAGGGCGCCCGTGTGATCGTGACCGAGATCGATCCGATCTGTGCGCTACAGGCCGCCATGGAGGGCTATCAGGTCATGACGATGGATCAGGCCTGCCAGATCGGTGACATATTTGTGACGACGACCGGTTGCTGTGATGTGATCACGATCCAGCACATGCGCAAGATGAAGGACATGGCGATTGTGTGCAATATCGGTCATTTCGACAGCGAAATCCAGATCGAGAAACTCGAGAGGTACGTCTGGAAGAACGTCAAGCCGCAGGTGGATCTGGTGCAGATGCCGGGCGGCAAGCAGCTGATCGTGCTGGCTCGCGGTCGGCTGGTTAACCTAGGCTGTGCCACCGGGCATCCGAGCTTCGTGATGTCGAACAGCTTCACCTGCCAGACCATGGCGCAGATCGCGCTGGCTGAGAAACGGGGCACGCTGGAAAACACGGTCTATGTGCTGCCGAAATCGCTTGATGAGAAGGTGGCGTATCTGCATCTCGGCAAACTTGGGGTCAAACTCGACCAGTTGACGGCGAAGCAGGCTAAGTACCTGGGAATCTCGCGCCAAGGTCCATTCAAGCCGGATACGTATCGCTATTAGCGTCCGTTGAATTGTCCCTTGCGTGTCGGTTTGCTATGCGCTAGTGTCATTCTTGTGCAAGTGTGGGTATGTGAGTGAGTGTGGCTGAGGGTCTGGCCGATAGGCCTCGAAAAGGGTAAGGAGTACATGATGAGGAGTTTGACGTCAGTGGTAGCGGCCGCGACAGCGGCAGTCTTGTTGTTACCGGCTGTTGGCTGGGGGCAGGAAGTGCCGATCGAGGCAAAATGGTATATCAGCGCCGGTCTGGGAGGCCTGTCCTACGAGGGCGATGAAGAGTTGGAAGACGGATTGCTGGGGACGATCCGCCTTGGGTATGAGTACAGCGAATGGTGGTCTTTCGAGGGGGGGCTTTCAATCGCCCCGCAGCTCGACGAGAGCTTTCGCTTCGATCAACCCACGCAGACGCGTGTATCGCGCTTGGAGGAGAGTGCCGGTGCCGGTGTTCATGATACCTTCGCGCTGGGGTTCTCGCTGGATGCGCTCTTCCACTTCACCCGCTGGGAACGCCTGGATCCTTACCTGACGCTGGGTGTCGGTGCCATTTTCTACAGCGAGGAAATCGGCGGCGAGCAGTTCGACCCCTCGGTTCGTGCAGGTGGTGGTGTGATGTATCACTTCAACGACGAATGGGCGGTTCGCGCGGATGCGCGGACGTTCCTGGCCGGGCGTGATACGGAAGCTAATGCCATCATCGACGCGGGGGTGCTCTGGCGCTGGGGGGCTCGCATCAAGCCGCGGATTGTGGCTAATGAAGGCGCGCTGGATAGCGATGGTGACGGACTCTATGATTGGGAGGAAGCGGATCTGGGTACCGACCCGTTTAACCCGGATACCGATGGCGACGGTTTGACGGATTACGAGGAAGTCCGTGTCTACTTCACCGACCCGCTGAATCCGGATACCGACTACGA
>CAZOXS010000317.1:0-2510 GCA_964583785.1 uncultured Victivallales bacterium | reverse complement strand
GCCGTGCCGGCGGCGGAGACCACGTACAGTCGTGTTATCCACCCGTCGGCCAATGTGGATGAACGCCAGATGGTGCTGGTGCGCGATGCCGGATTCTTCGCGATCGGGGATATGCCGGCAGCGCGCGCGACCTATGTCCACCTGGCCGGGATCTCGGACCATGAGTTCAATCTGGAATTCATGCGTGCCCTGAGGGCCGGCGGGGTCTCGCTTTCGACTGACATGCAAAGCTTCGTACGCCAGGTGAATCCTGTCACGCGCGAGATCATGTTTCGCGATGTGCCGGACAAACAAGCGATCACGGCACTGCTGGACAAGGTCAAGCTGGATGTTGTCGAGGCGGAGTTGCTGACGGGCGAATCCGATCTCGGGAAGGCGGCGGCGATCGTGGCGTCGTGGGGATGTCCGGAAGTGTTGATTACGCGGGCGGACGGTGTGCTGGCGCGTGTCAAGGGTGTCGAGTATTTCGAGCCGTTCTCCAACCGCAGCGTGGTCGGTCGCACAGGCCGTGGGGACACCACGTTTGCCGCGTACCTCTGTCGACGGATCGACCACGAACCGCGTGAAGCCCTGAAATTCGCGGCCGCGCTGGTGTCGCTCAAGATGGAGACGCCGGGGCCGTTCCGGGGTTCGCTGACCGACGTGCTCAAGCGGATGGAGGCGTCGCATCGGGATGACCATTAACAATCTGGCGAAGGCAACCGGTAAGTCCGCGCAGTTCCTGATGAACCACATCAGTCGCTATGGGTTGACGAAAACCAAGACGTTCTCAGCGGGGTATGCGGTGCTGTTTCGCAAGTTGATCGCGCTTTCCTTGTGCGCGGTCCCGCAAAAGGAGATCGAGACGCTGCTGATGCGCGAGAAGAACCTGCTGTCCTTGCTCAAGGCCGACTCGCTTACCGACGCCCAAACCTGGTTCGAGGACCTTTGCGTGCCCGATTCCGGACCGACCCGTCTGCTGCTTAGCGGATACGACCTCGGCCATTCCGTCACAGCCAACGGGGTGCAGACGGCTCTGGACTTTGCCAATCGTGAACCGGAACTCTTCAGTAGCCGCGAGATGGGGTCGGATGTCCTGAGGGTGTTGCGGCTTTATGCCGAGACCCACAGTGCCGTCAGAAAGCGGATGCGGGAGGAGCGCAAGGTGCTGGCGATGAGCCTGAAGTGGGCCCGGCAGGTGTGCCGGACGCCAGCCGGTGGTGCGTGATCGCTCAGCTTATGGTGTCGAGAGCCTTGCGGGCGGCGTCGTAGCCGGCCTGTATGGTATCGCCTGCCCGATGGAACTCCATCGTGCTGATCGCCTGCACATCCGGTTGGATCAGCAGGTCCGGTGGATCCAGCTTTAGGCGGGTCAAGGTTATCTGCCGCTGGAAAATACGCATCATGTTGCCGTAGATCTCGAATAGGTTTGGAGCATCGCCTCCAGTCGTGCACCGCCTGGATAACGCATTGAAATCGAACTCCGGAATATTCAGCTTGTCGAGAAAGTGACGGGTTCCGTTTTGCAGCCTTGCAAGGCTGTTGGCGGCGGGTGCCGTCCAATCGTGGGAATGACCTGGCAGGGGTGAACGGGTGATGTCAACCCCGATGATGTAATCGGCTCCAAGGCCCCGTACGACGTCGATCGGTAACGGGTTGACCAGTCCGCCATCCACCAGCACATGTGTGCCGGTGATCAACGGTGTGAAAAGCCCCGGAATGGCAATGCTGGCTCGGACGGCGTCGGTGATACTGCCGGTTTTCACGACCACTTCCTCGCCGGTCTGGATGTCCGTTGCCACAGCGGCAAAGGGCATCGGTAACTGCTCGATATCGGTAGGAAGGACATGTTCCCGTACAAACGCAACGATGCGTTCCCCGTCGATCAGTCCCGTCCGGGGGAAGGAAAATTCCAGCATCATGGAAAGCACCTGGCGCCAGTCCAGGTTCATGGCGACCTGTTGCAGGTCCTTGATCTTGCCGGAAGCGAAGGCGGCGCCGACAAGTGAACCTATGCTGGTGCCGGCCACGGCGTAGACCTCCAGCCCGGCCTCGCGAATGGCATTGATGACGCCGATATGCGCCCAGCCGCGGGCACCGCCGCTACCAAGGGCCAAACCTATTCTTCTGTGTTTCATTGTCCGGCAGCATACGCCCCCGTCCAGAGGGATGAAAGTTTTTTTGAAATTTTAATTTAATTGCCGCGTATCTGGTATATGATTCGTTTTTTGAATTCACGACAAGGAGTGATCATGCAGGCGAGTCCTGACCAGAACGGGCATTTCGGTATATTTGGCGGACGCTATGTGGCCGAGACGCTGATGCCGATCCTGAACGAGATTGAATCGGCCTATCGCGAGGCCATGGCGGATCCGGCCTTCATGCGCGAGTATCACGCGACGCTGCGCCTCTATGTCGGGCGACCGTCGCCGCTTTATCCGGCCGCCCGCCTGACGGCGGCCTGGGGCGGCGCGCGGATTTTCCTCAAGCGCGAGGATCTGAATCATACCGGCGCGCACAAGATCAACAAC
>CAZOXS010000316.1:0-21645 GCA_964583785.1 uncultured Victivallales bacterium | reverse complement strand
CGCCTTCCACCAGGGCGGTAACAAGCTCAACGTGGAAACCGCCACGGCCATCTGCGGGGCCGTCGGGACCCATTTCCGTGTCGCCTCGCGCATGGAGCAGGACATGCGTATTGTGCTGTTCCGCGTGATCAAGGGCGTCATCGCCGTCTACGGCGACAGCTTCGAGGTTACGGCACTCGACGCCAACGACTGGTTCTCCATTCTCAGCCCCTCCGACCGCTCGTTCATGCGTCTCAAGAATATGAAGGGTGAGTTCGACATCCGCATCAAGGACCAGGACATGAACGACAAGGACATGCCCACGAGGGAGGGCAATGTCCTCAAGATCTGGCAGCGGCGTGTCCCCGGCACCAATGAGCGCGTCATCACCGCCCAGCTTACCGCCACGGACGGATCGATTGTCGAGGAAGTCAATGTCACGATCGACGGTACCCAGCCGCCACTGTTCGGCGAGGGAAAAACGCCCTGGAATCCGAATGATTTACCGACCGGCGAAGAGCGGACAAACCCACTGCCATCGGAATCCATCATGGACTGGCTGATCAACCGGGACAATGCAGAAAACGACGTCGAGTTCGGTACGCAGCCGTCTCCACGCCCGCCGAGCCCGCCGTCGCCAACCCCGGTTGGCCGACGGTAAAATAGCCCGCCGCGTATAAACCACACAGGATGCATCCCGATTTTGTCGGGATGCATCCATTTTATGGAAAGATACAAGACCATGCTGATCTCCAAGTTCAACAAACTGATTCACAACAAGATTATCTGGGCGGCCTTCGCGATCCTGGTCAGTCTCTCCATGGTTGGGCTGTTCGCCCCCACCTCCGGCGGCGGGAGCGAGCCGGATAACACGGTCGGGACGCTTTTCGGCAAGCCGGTACCGCGCAATGAGCTCATGCGCGCACGCCTCTATGTGCAGGCCTTTCAACCGCCGCGCGGCGGCGAGGAGCAGCAGCAAACGGTCGAACAAGAGGCCTGGCGGCGACTGGCGACCCGTCGCTATGCGGAGAACATCGGCATCCGCGTCTCGAACCAGGAAATCGCCGAGGCGATTGCCCGCGACCCCTCCTTCGCCGTCGACGGCGCGTTCAGCCGGCAGCGCTACCAACAACTGGTTGAAAACCAGATCGGGGTTCCGCTGGGTGTCTTCGAGGATTATCTTCGCGACGATCTGCTGCTACAGAAGATGCAGGCACTCGTCGGAGCCAGCCTCTGGATCGCCCCGCAGGAGCTGGAACAGAGTGTGGCAAGGTTCACGGATCGGTTCACGCTCGATGTCGTCGAGCTGTCGGTCTCGAACCTGGTAGGCGATGTGACCGCCTCGGCGGACCAGGTCCGCGCGTTCTACGATGAGAACCCGGCACTTTTCAACGCGCCGGAATTGCGCAGTGTCTATTATGTCGAATGGCCCATGCAGGAATACGTGGAGAGCGTGAACGTATCCGAAATCCAGATTCAGGACGCCTATGATCGCGACATCGAAAGCTACCGCATGACCGATACCAACACCATGGCCGTGTCGTACGCCCTGCTGGAGGAGGTGGCGGATGAACTGCGCGGCAAGATCGCGGCCAAGGAAGCCATCAGCATCGCCGGCGAGTATGCCATGCAGTTCCGGGATGCGCTCAGCATGATGGATTACGGCGACCCGGTTTCCATCCACAGCGTGGCCACGGCGCGGGGGATGACCGTCCATACCAGCGAGTTCTTCAGCGTCGTTTCGCCCGTGGCCGGGATCAACGCCGGTGCCGAATTCAACCGGGCGGCGTTCGATCTGGAGCCGACCGAACCGTCCCGCTCATACAGCCGCGCCGTGATCGGCGACGAGGCGGTCTACGTGCTGGCCTGGAACACCAATCGCCCGGCCTTCCTGCAACCGTTCGAGGAGGTCCGGGAATCCGCCGCCAGCCTGGCAACCGAACGGGCGCGCCAGACCGCCTTTGCGACACGGGTGGACGAGATCCGCCGGCAGCTGGTCGAGGCGACAACCCAGGGCTCGGATTTCAACGCGGCGGCAACGGCCCGGAATCTACCGGTCAGAACCGTCGGGCCATTCTCCGTTTATTCTGCCGACCCCGAGAAAATCCCATTCTTCTCGGATATCGCCCCGGCGGTACTCCCGCTACAGGTCGGCGAAATCACGGAACCGGTGCGTACCGAGGAAGCCATGTTGATCGTGCATCTCGCCGCGCGCGAATCCGGCGATCCCGCCGAGGCCGAGGCACTGAAGCCCGACATCACCCGGATGCTCCAGTCCGGGCGCATGCGCATGCATGTGGCCGCGTGGTCAGAGGCTCTGCTTGCCAACGCGAGAAACACCCCGGAGACTGACGCGACCGAATAGCGACACCCGCGAGGCGCTTGCAAAAACGCCTTTACAGGCAGCGGCTACACGGCGCGATCACGGCGTTTACGGCTTCCGGGGCGGCACATACGGTTTGAAGGCACTGGCGGGAGGTTTTTCCGCCGGCTCGTCACCCGTCGGGGCGCTGGGCGTCTGGCGCGCCGCATCATCCGCGATCGTCGGTCCTGCAGGAAGCGGGACCGACGAATGTGCTGCGGGCACAGGCATGTCAGGCGTGCTGCCGCCCATCACCTCCTGCGGTCGAGCCGTGTGGCGTTCACGCACCCGCAGGAACAGGATCAGCAGCGCCGCACATAAACCGACAACGGCGGCAAGGATCCCGCCCAACGTCATTGAATCGGCAATTTCCTCAAGCATAAAAACCACTGCCACTCACTTTACCAGATATCCGGGGATACCCCCGCCCCGTCCTGCTGACGACGATCCGCTCCAGGCCCATCCGGCCTGGGGGTGTCCGCCGAAAACCACAAACCACCATCCTGCGAATACCGTAAACGGCTATCAGGACGCGGCACCGGGGCCGGTCCGTGCCCGCCCACCAGCGTTTTGGAAGGTCGTCCAGCTCTGGTGCCCTCAAGGATGCCGACCTTTGGCTGGATGTCAAACGCGATCTCAAGGCCGACCTTCTCGTCCATCCCCAGGTACTTGTTGACGATCATCAGACGCGAATCCCGATCCTCGTCGTAATCCAGCGTCACCGATATCGGAACCTGCGCCTCAACCAGCTTGTAGAGACGCGACGACGCCAGCGATGCCGCCTTCGGCATCGTCAGCAAGGTCGTCAAACCCATCCGATCAAGCGAGCGGATAAATGAGAACACATGCTCCTCAAGCCGGTCCCCGCTCTTGACCGCCACCCAAGGCAGGCAGGTGTCCAGCGCCAGCCGCGCCACGGCCTGCTCCGCCACGACCTTTGCCAGCTGCATGAAACTGTCCGGCGGCAACGTGATTGCCGTCTCGCTGTGCCGCCCCGGCACATCATCCGCATATTCCAGCAGGATCAGGTCCCCCGACTCAACGGCGCGCGAGAAGTCGAGTCCCATCGCATCCGCCTGCACGACAATATCCGCCGCCGGCCTTGCCGTCAGCAGCAGGCAGCGTTCACGCAGCCGCAGCCCCCGCCGCAGGAAATGGAAGGCGGCCGTGGTCTTGCCGGATTTAGCAAGTCCGCAGAACAACACCGGGCGCCCCCGGAATGCGCCCCCGTAGCGGCTATCCAGGAAATCAATCCCTATGGGCGTTTTATCGGTCATGGCCATAATCCCTGCAACGAATCATCATCCCCTGGCCCGACGCTCCGCTAGCAACCGTGAAATAACCGAACTGAAGAACGTCATCTCAAAAGGTTTGGTAAGGAAATCATCAATGCCAAGTGCCTTGCACTCGTCCAGGCGTTCACGCGTCGGATAACCCGACACCACGATCATCGGCGTCTGCGGGCACCGCTCGCGAATCCGCCGGACCAGCGCCATACCATTAGGCTCGCCGGGCATGTTCAGGTCGCTCATGATCACGTCCACCGGTTCCTTCTCGATCAGAGCCAGGCCTTCCGGCCCGTTCTCGGCCGTCAGCAACTCATAGCCCAGACGTTCCACCACGGATTTGAAGTAATCCCGCACGCCGGCATCATCCTCGATCAGTATCAGCTTTACCATTACCGTTTCCTTTCCAAAGTGTAATTTGGGGTTCGCCGTGCCTTTGCCCTTGGCGATACCACCCGTCCGCAGACGAGTTTTGCCTGTTATGCCTTGGACCGCAAGCAAAAAAATCACAAGAAAAATTGCCGAAATCGAATCCGCACTGGCGTTTTCCTGAATATGGCCTAGAATCCATCATTGATTTGCTTCCCGTTTTTGATTACACCTATAGCAGAAGCATCGGGCCATCCCCGCGCCGATTGCAAAACCGCGGGCAAACCGGAAACACACTAGTAACGACAGGTGGTTGAGATGAGCAGCACAACGCGAAAGACAGCGCAAGCCAGGACGACGAGCTCGGTACCCGACCGGATGCACAAGCGGCTGAGGCGCGCCCTTTATATCGTTGTGGGGGTTTGCCTGTGCCTTGCATGGGCCGTGCCCGTGCGCAACATCATCACCCGACGGCTATGGCCGGCCCCCGATCCCGGCCCGCGTGACGCCTATGAATTCATCGCCCTGGCCTACACACAACCACCCCGTTCGCCGGCGGACGGGACAACCCGTCGGCATCCCCCGATCCATGACCATCTCGATGCGCTCGTCGCCAACGGCTTCGTGCCGGTCACGCTGGCGGACGTCACCCGGCTGCTGCACCGCGGGGATCTGCTGCCGCGCAAGGCCGTGTTACTGACCGTCGATGTCGGCAGCAAGTCCTTCCTGCATGACATCCGCTCCGCCGTCTGGCGCTACGGCTGGAATGGCGTGGCTTTTTTCAGTACGGCGCCGCTGTCCATGCAAAACGGCGATTCACCGGATTGGCGCACCCTCCGCCGGCTGGCGCACAGTGACAACTGGGAAACCGGCCTGAGAGGGCATCTGGCCGTGGAGGGCATACCTGCCGCCCGGATCCACGGGCACGGGCAATTCCTGACCTCCCGCATGTGGCTGGCGGGGCTGCGACGCTTCGAGACCGACGACGAATTCCGTAACCGCGTGGAAGCCGACTATCAGGCCGCCCTGACGCTCGCGGCCGATCAGCTCGGCACAAAACCGGGTGCCTTCGCTTATCCATTCGGTGATTTCGGTCAGCACACACCGGGCGAGACGATCGCCAGTGCCGTCAACCTACAGGCGGCCTCATCGCACTTCGATCTCGCCTTCACCCTCGGTTCCGTTGGACGCAACACGATGTATACCGATCGCCGGCGACTCAACCGCCTGGAAGTCAACCCCGACTGGACGGCCAGCGACCTGATTGAGGCCATCAAAACCGGCAGCCGTCCGGTCGAACGGGTTGAGGATGTGGACATGACCCGTCGGGCGACCGGCTGGTATACCGAACGCGGATCTTTCGAGATTGGCGAGGGCGGACTGACCCTCGGCACGCCGGACGCGTCCGGCGAGGCCCTCATCTGGCTGGGTGGCAGCGATGCGCGGCGGGATTTCAGCGCGACGGTCGATTTTGTCCTGCAGGAAGGCGTCGCCCGTTTCTACGCCCGTGCGGAACCCGACCGGTCGGCTTACCTGCTGATTGAATTCGATGGCGAGGGCAACGCCGCGCTCAGGCAGAAATCGGCACTGCAGGAATCGCTGGTCACGCTGGCCCGCACCCCTACGGCTGTGCGCAAGGGCAAGCGCCATCAAATGACCGTCTTCATGCGCGACAGCAACATCAATGTCACGGTCGAGGGGCTGACCGTTTTCAACACGCACGAGCAGGCCTCAGGAATAAGGAAACCCGGTTTGTTCGGCGCGGCGGTCGCCGGCGACGAGCCCCGCCTGACGATCACGGATCTCCTGCTTCAGCGCCGTCGATCCACGCTCGCCTCCTGGGACTTCGATCAGGCACTCGATCCGTACGCGATCAACTGGATACAGAACAACGGAAGCCGCCTGACGGAGATCAGCCCGCCCATCCAGTGCCTCCAGAACGGCGGCACGGACGTGCCGGACGAACGGCAGCCGCACCTGTTGCGCCGACTGGCCAGCCTCTACAACCTGCGGCTGGTTCCGGGCCTGCGGATATCGTCGGACCAGGAACTGGCCGCCTGGACCCCGGTCGCGCTCGCCGGCACGCTGTCCGATCTTGACTGCGATGGCATCTATGTGAACTTCGAGCAATACGACCGCTTCCAGATCAATGCGCTGGAAAGCTGGCTGCGCCAGACCAGCAAGATGCTCAGTGGCGCGGGCCGACCGGTGCTGGTCCGGCTTCCCCGTATGCTGGAGCGCCTAAGTGCCGTCTATAGCCTGCTCGCCATGATCCCCTCGGTCGAGATTGTGACCGATGGCGGCACGCAGATCGCGCTGGAGTCCGCGCAGGCCAGGCAGATCCGCGAGGAGGTCATCGCCCCGCCGACACCTGGCCAGATGAACGCGCTGCCACCGGTCTATACCATTGATCCGCAGGACTCCGACAGTCGTCAGCAGACGATTGAGACGCGATTGCGGGAGTTGATCGATGAAGGCGAGACCGCGTTCCGGCGGGGCACCTACGAGAGCGCGATGGCGGCGTTCTCCGAATGGCATCGGCTGGCTCCGGACTCCCCCCTGCCGCCGCGCCGTATCGGCGACGCCCTCTCGAATCTGGGCTATCATGACGAGGCCGCCGGCTTCTACCGGCAAAGCCTCGATATCGCCCCGGCGCAGATCGACCTGGCCACGCAGTATGCCAGATTGCTGGGCGAGATCGGGCGCAAGGTCGAGGCGCGTGCGCTTCTCAACACCTACGCCAGGCTCTTCCCCGACAATAACGAGATCCTGCTCGCCCAGGCGGAGTGGCTCTACCGCGAGAACCGCATCGAGGAGGCGCGGCAACGCGCCCAGCGTGTCCTCCTGCTTGAACCCGGCCATTTCGGCGCGACACTCTTCATCCTGCGGATCGCGGAAAACGAGGTTGCCCGAACCGAGGCCATCGAACAACTGATGAAGATCGGCAAGACCCCCGCACAACAGTACCAACTCATCTCCGCCATCTGGCAGCATGATCTGCTGACCTACCAGAATTCACACCTCTTTATCAAGGTCATGGACCAGATCGCCAGCGACAACCAGGCACCCGACATCCAGAAGCTGCTTCAGCGACTCGACCCGCTCGACGTCACCGTGACCGAGGATTTCAAGTCCTCGGACGCACTCTCGAAACACTGGCATATCGAAGGGGGAGAGGCCAGCGTGCAGGAGGGGATACTCACCGTCGCGGCCGATCCCAAGCGAAACGAGTTCAGCGTGCGCCTGTTGCGATCGGAACGCTGGCGCGACAGCTTTATCGAGGTGACGGCCGCCGAGGTCGACGGCGGGGTCTGGCTGTACGGGCGCCGCTCGCGCGATCACCTGATCCGCTTCGGTTTCGACCCCGCTGACGAACGGCTCAATCTACAGGTGTGGCAGGGGCGCAACCATAACGTGGTCGCCAGCCAGTTCGTGCCCTGGGTGCTTCCGCAGGACGGCTTCACCCTGCGACTCGAGATCCGCGGCAAGGGTGCCACCGCGCTCGTCAACGGGAAACCGGTCTTCGAAGTACCACTCGCCCTGCCCGAGGATTTCGGCCTCGGATGGACCGCCTTCGCCGCCCATGCCAGCGAGCGCGGGCGCGCCCGCGCGAAAATCAGCCACCTCGCCAGCGGCCCGATCCCGGTGCGCATCGCCCTGACGCCCGACGCCCCCGCCGATGATGACCGCGGCGACCAAACCACCCGCCTGCGACGCCTGCTACCCGTGCTGACCGATATCAGCCCCGATTGGTACGCGATCGACCCGTCGGGAAGCTGGACGAGCACCGTCACGGAGGAAAGCGATTTCTTCCAGCTCTTCGCGCGCTATTACCGCCTGCGCCTGACCCCGCTCGTGCGCGTCAGCCCCAAGGCGGTGGTCACGGCCGATGACATCATCACGGTTTGCCGCACGCACGGTTACGATGGCCTGGTCCTCTGGTTTGACGCCATGCCCGCCGAAAGCTGGTTTGACGACATGGATCGCGAATTGAGCACCCCCGGGCTTGATGTGATCGCCGTCGCCGGTGCGCAAGGCGGCCACGCCATCCGCGGGATTGCCGCCAGCCGGACCCTTTTCCGGAAACATGGCGGGGCGATACCCGTGACACTGGTCAACACGGCGGAGGATGGCGAGCAACGCGACACCAGTGCGCTTGCCGACCCCGTGATGTTCCGCTTCTAGTCGGGAGGCTGGCCCCCTATGCCAATCCGTACCACACTGTTAGAGAGGGAGGCACACCTGCTTGCCCCTTATGCATCACGCAGTGCCGATTCGGTTGGGCGGCACTACCCCGAGCCGGAGCATCCCGCGCGTGGCGCGTTCCAGCGCGATCGCGACCGCATCATCCACAGCCGCTGCTTCCGCCGTCTGGAATATAAGACCCAGGTGTTCACCCGCAGCATCTGCGACCATTACCGCACCCGACTGACCCACAGCGTCGAGGTGGCCGCAGTCGCCCGCACCCTCGCACGGGTCTTTGCCGCCAACGAGGACCTCACCGAGGCCATCGCCCTCGCCCACGATATCGGCCACTCCCCCTTCGGCCATGCCGGCGAGCGCGAGCTGAACCGGCTGATGGAAGGGGCTGGTGGCTTCGATCACAACCACCAGAGCCTGCGCTGGGTGGATCTGCTGGATATCCAGTACCCCGATTTCCCCGGATTGAACCTGACCTGGGACGTGCGCGCCGGCCTGATGAAACACGACGCCGTCCAACCCGGTGCCCACCTCGACGGTCTGCTGATCGGCCCGCACCAGTCCATCGAGGCCCAGATTGCCGACATCGCCGACGACATCACCTATTTCGCCCACGACACCGACGATGCCCTCCTCGCGCGTATACTCACCGAGGACCTGCTCGAGACGCAGCCGCTCTGGCGGCTGGCCTCGGAACGAACCGCCCCCCGCTATACCGGCCTGGAACGCGGGGCACGCCTGCGCATCACCATCCGCAACCTGCTCGACCTCCAGATCGAGAATATCATCGAGACCGCCAGCACCGCGCTCGAACGCTGGAAGCCCGCCTCCGCGCGCGAGCTGATGGAACTGCCCGAACCGGTCGTGCGCTTCAGCGACGAGATGGCCGTGCCGGCCCTATCCTACCGCGAATTCATGTATACCCACGTCTACTTCAGCCAGGCCATCAAGAACCAGGCCGAAATCGCCACCACCATGTTGCGCCACCTCTTCGAATACTACTGCACCTATCCCGACCGCATGGGTAGCAAGGCGCGATCAAGACTGGCGCAGGATGGCCTCAAGCGCACGGTCTGCGACTATCTCTCCGGCTTTACCGACAAATACGTGTTCCAGGAACATGCCCGCTACTTCCGGTGATCGACCAACGCCTTTTTGCTCGCACCAGCCCCCCGTTTTGGCTAGATTCACCGTCAGTTTCAACAAATCAACGAACCCGCGAGGCCTGCATGATTGATGTATCCGTGATCGCCCCTGTCTACAATGAGGAGGAAAACGTCGACATGCTTTGCGAGGCGCTGGATGCCGCCCTGTCCAAGCTCGACCGCACCTACGAGGTGGTGCTTGTCGACGACGGCAGCAGCGACTCGACCTGGCCGAAGCTCAAGGCCAATGCCGACAAGTACCCCTACCTGACCGTCCTGCGGCTGCGCCGCAACTTCGGCCAGACCGCCGCCATGAGCGCCGGCTTCCACGCCGCGCGCGGCAAGGTGGTGATCACGATCGACGCCGACCTCCAGAACGATCCGGAGGACATCCCGAAGCTGCTCGCGCGCATCGACGCCGGCGCGGATGTGGTCAGCGGCTGGCGCAAGGACCGCAAGGATACCTTCATCAACCGCCGCCTGCCCTCGATCCTGGCCAACGCCCTGATCAGCAAGATCACCGGCGTTTTCCTGCACGATTACGGCTGCACCCTCAAGGCCTACCGCCGCGAGGTCGTCGAGCGCCTGCACCTCTACGGCGAGATGCACCGCTTCATCCCCGCGCTGGCCAGCTGGATCGGGGCCGAGCTCGAGGAAGTCCCCGTCAACCACCGCGAACGCCGCTTCGGCAAGTCCAAATACGGGATCAGCCGCACCTTCCGCGTGGTGCTCGACCTGATGACCGTCAAATTCCTGCTGCGCTACAGCACCCACCCCATCCAGATGTTCGGCAAGGTCGGCGCCTTCTTCGGCGTGCCCGGTTTCCTGGTGCTGGGCATCCTCGTGTGTGGCCACATCGCCTACTTCTTCGGCGCCGGCCCGATCGCCGAAGAACTCGTGGACATGTCGAAACGCCCGATGTGGGTGATCACCCCCTTCATGCTGATCCTCTTCTTCATGCAGTTCCTTAGCATGGGCCTGCTGGCCGAGATCCAGATCCGCACCTACCATGAATCGCAAGGCAAGCCGATCTACGTGCTGAAAGAGAAATACGGCGGCCAGGCCTGATGAACGTGCCCTTCACCCCGACATCCCCCGATGAACTCTCGCTCGGCGCCATGGCGGCCGGACTCGCCGTCTTCGTGATCCTGTGCGCCGGGCTGGTGCTGGATATCCGGCTGCTGCGCAAATGGCGCGCCAACGGCATCCCGGCTCCCGAGCACGCCGACCGGCTGCTCGCGCGCCACTGGCACTGGGGCGACGCCCTCTGGCTGGCCCTGGTGATGAGCGTTTTCCTCGCCTCCCTGGCCCTGGTGGGCAAGCTGCTGGAAGCGCCGATCGAAGCACTGACCCCCGCGACCACGCGGGGATTGATCATGCTCCAGAACCTGGCCACGCAGGCCCTCGCGCTCGGCCTGGTCATCCACCTCCAACGCCGCAGCGGAAGTTCCCTTCACGACAGCCTGGGTGGCCCCTCGGCCCCGATCCGTTTACGCCTGCGCCAGGCCGTCGTGTTCTACCTGGCGGCCATGCCGGTCATTGCCGCCGCCGCCATGATCTCGAACGCCCTGCTCACCTACTCCGGTCTCCCGCCGTACCCCCAGCCCGTGCTTGGCGGCTTTATCGATACCACCGCCCCGCTCTGGTTCAAGGGCTGGCTGATCCTCACCGCCGTCGCCGTTGCCCCGCTGGTGGAGGAAGTCGTCTTCCGCGGCGTCTTCTTCCCCGCCCTCGCCCGCCACCGCGGCATCCCCGCGGCCGTCGTGCTGGTCTCGATGCTGTTCGCCCTGATCCATGGGCACCCGCCCGCCGCCCTGCCGCTGTTTATCGTGGGCTCAACCCTCGCCACCGCCTACCTCTACACCGGCTCGCTGCTCGTGCCCATCTTCATCCACGCAATCTTCAATGCCGTGAACCTCGCCGCCCTGCTGCTTTCGGGAGTCACGTACACCCCCTGAGGAGACCGATTATGGCACAAGACTGGGATATCAAATCGCGCAGCGAAGCCTGCACCGCCTGCTCCACCCCCTTCGAGGACGGACAGTCCTACCTCTCCGCCCTGCTCTTCGGCGAGACCGGCTACGAGCGCGCCGATTTCTGCGAGGGCTGCTGGGAGCAGAGCGAGGCGGTGCTCTCGCCCTACAGCTCATGGCAGGGCATCTACCGCAAACCGCCCGAGAACGCCAGTAACGAACCGCTCAAGAAGGAAACCGCCGAATCGCTGCTGCGCAAGCTGATCGAGGACGAGGATCCGCAGAACGAGGGCGTGATCTATATCCTGGCCGTCATGCTCGAACGCAAGAAGACCCTCGTCGAGCGGGATGTCACCGTCGACGATCTCGGCACCATGCACCGCGTCTACGAACACCGCCAGACCGGCGAAACCTTCCTGATCCTCGACCCGCAGCTCAAGCTCGACGCCCTCGAGGATGTGCAGACCCGCGTGATCGAGATGCTCGGCGGCCCCCTACCCCGCCCGAACGCCAAACCCGATCCGTCCGATCAGACCGATCCGTCCGATCCGACCGATCCGACGGATCAGTCCGATCCGTCCGATCAGGAGCCCCCCGATGACCACGCTAATCCGTAACGGCCTCGTCCACGACGGCACGGGGGCCGCCCCCGTGCAGGCGGATATCGCCATCACGGGCGAGCGCATCCGCGCGATTGGCGATCTGGGGCCACTCGCGGCCGATCATGTCATCGACGCCGCCGGCGGCCTCGTCTGCCCCGGGTTTATCGACGTGCATACGCATTCGGACGCCTATATCCTGCTCGAGCCCGCCGCGCCCAGCAAGCTCTACCAGGGCGTCACCACCGAGATCGGCGGCAACTGCGGCGCCTCCGGCGCCCCGCTGTATGGCGAGGCGCGCATGCCCTCGGACTGGACGGTCCATTCCTATCCCGGTTCCTGGCGGAGCGTGGCCGACTACCGCGCGCTGGTGGACCAGGGCGCTCCCGCGCCCAACGTGGCGCTCCTGGCCGGCCACAACACCTTGCGCGCGGGCGTCATGGGCTATGCCGACCGCGCGGCCACACCCGACGAGATCCGCCAAATGGTGCGCCACCTGGAACAGGCGCTCGACGAAGGCGCGTGCGGCCTGAGCACGGGGCTGGTCTACACGCCGGGGCGCTATGCCGAAACCGCCGAACTCGTCGCCCTGGCGACCGCCACCGCCGCCCGCGGCGGGGTCTACACCTCGCACATGCGCAGCGAGACCAGCCGCCTAATCGAGGCGCTGGATGAGACACTGGAGATCGGCAGGAAAACCGGGATCCGCGTGCAGGTCTCGCACCTCAAGGCCTCCGGCAAAAAGAACTGGCACCTGCTCGAACCCGCCATCGAACGCATTCACGCGGCCCGGGCCGCCGGACTCGATGTCGCCGCCGACCGCTACCCCTACACCTCCTCCTGCACCGATCTGGACATCATCTTCCCCGGCTGGGCCGCCGCCGGCGGACCGGCCGCCGTGCACGACCGCCTGCGCGATCTGGCCACGCGCCAGCGCCTGCGCGATGAACTGATGGCCGATCACGACGAGGCCTACTGGCAGACGATCACCATCGGCTCGACCGCCCACCCCGACAACCGCCGCTTCCAGGGCCAGCCGCTGCTCGCCGTCGCTGCGGCACTCGGCGTGCATCCGGCCGAAGCCGTGCTGATTTTAGCGGAGACCGACGAGGGCCGCACCGCCGCCTTCTTCCACGGCATGAGCGAGGAGAACATGCACCGCGTCCTGGCGCAGCCCTGGGTGATGCTCGGCTCCGACGCCTCGCTGCGTGCCCCGACCGGCCCGCTGAGCCACGACTGGCCACACCCGCGTGCCTACGGCACGTTCCCGCGGTTCCTGCGCATGGCGCTCGACGGCCAAACTGTGCCACTGCCCGAGGCGATCCGCAAGATGACCTCGCTACCCGCCCGCACCTTCAACCTGACCGACCGCGGCGAGCTGCGGCAAAACGCGGCGGCCGATATCCTCGTCATCGACCCGCACGCCCTGCGCGAGAATACCACCTTCGCCCAGCCCCATGCCCTTGCCGACGGCATCCGCCACGTCTTCGTCAACGGCGTCCACACCCTGCGCGAAGGGACCCTCACCGGCCGCCGCGGCGGACGGTTTTTGGCAGGCTGAAGTTCCACGTCAAAAAGTAGGTCGCGGCACCTTGCCCGACCACCGAGCATAAGCCGTCTGGCTGCCAGAGGACCTTTGCTCAGATGGACGGGCAAGGGTGCCCGTCCTACTTTTGTTTCTACCCTCCCGAACGCTACCACTCGTTTTTTTCACGCCTCATTCCTGCTGACTCCCGCGCCGCTGAAGGTGGCCATCTGGTTGTAGATCTTCAGCGCCGCCTCGATCACCCCCATCGCCAGGGCGGCACCGGTCCCCTCGCCCAAGCGCATGTCCAGATCCAGCAGCGGCCGGGCCTTTAGCGCTTCCATGATCACACGATGACCCCGCTCCTGCGAGAGATGGCTGAAGATCAGGTACTCGCGCACCGCCGGGCAAAGCGCACAGGCGGCCACCGCACCAGCCGTGGAGATGAAGCCGTCGACCACCACCGGCAGGTGCTGCGCCGCGCCGCCCAGGCAGAGCCCGGCAATCCCGGCAATCTCGAACCCGCCCAGCGCCGCCAGTGTCCCGAGCGGGTTGGCAAGCTGATCGCGGTTGACGTCCAGCGCGCGCTTGATGACCGCGACCTTGTGCGCCAGGCGCTGTTCATCGATCCCCGTGCCCCGCCCCGTGATGTCCTCGACCGCACAGCCCAGATAAGCCGCCAGCAGCGCCGTCGACGGCGTGGTGTTGGCGATTCCCATGTCTCCCGTACCCAGCAGCGTGACACCCTCGGCCGCGGCCGCCGCAGCCAGTTCGATGCCGGCCGTCAATGCCGCCACCGCCTCCTCGCGCCGCATCGCCGGCCCCGTGGCAATGTTGTCCGTGCCGCCGCGAATCCGGCGGCTGTGCAAGCCCGGCAGGTTGCCCAGCGGAACGGCCACGCCGAGATCGGCCACTACCAGGTCGGCCCCCACATGGCGTGTCAGCACGTTGATCGCCGCGCCACCGGCCAGCATGTTGTGCACCATCTGCGGCGTGACTTCCTGAGGGAACGCGGACACGCCTTCCGCCGCGACACCGTGATCCCCGGCCAGACAGCAGATGCGCTTTTTGCCCAACCTTGGCTGGGCCGTGCCCTGGATCAGGCAAACCTGCAACGCCAGCTCCTCCAAACGCCCGAGACTGCCGGGCGGCTTGGTCAGGTCGTCGAGATGCGCGCGCACCTCCGGTTCGAGTGTGTGGTCCAACGGGCAAATCGCCTCGAGCGCCTCTTCATATGTTTTCATTCGCTGTTCTTCCTTTCTTCAGTGTTCACAAAAAAAACGATCTTTCCGATCGGACTGATCGGTCGGATCGGACCGATCCGTCAGATCCTCCAGATCACGCAGATCAACCAGCCACACCAATCGCCCGCCGCCCCCCTCAAATGTCGACCACGCCTTTGCATTCGGGATAGGCGGTGCAGCCCCAGAACTGCCTGCCTGTGTTCTTGCCTTTGCCGGCGGTGCGCAGCGCCATCGGCTTGCCGCATTGCGGACAGGCCGGGATGGGATCCGCCGGTCCGCTTTGGTCGGGCGCATGCTGCTGCCGCCGATGCGCGAGGCGGGCGACGGCAAGCTGCTCGCTGTAGCCGCCATCCTCGACAAAGTCGCGTTCCAGCGCGGCGATCTGGCGGTCGAGCAGGGTGTTGGCCTGGTGGATCAGGCAGAGCAGCGCATTGGCGCGTGTGGCGGGATCGGGGTTGTCGAGCCAATCCGCGTAGGCGGCATAACGGCGGTCATCCGCCACCCGCGTGGGTGCCTGCACCCCCGCTGCCTCCCCCCGCTCATCTCCCCGATGATCTCCTCGATGATCGGTCTGATCCGTCCGATCAGACCGATCGGTCCGATCATCAGCGGAACGCGCGCCCCGCCCGATCTCGCGCACGGCCATCGCCGCGGCACCGGCGGGATGCCACTGGGGAAGCCGGCGATGCCGCAAAAAGTCCTCGTAGTCGAGCAGCAGTTCCTCGAGACTGGCGCGGGCGACATTCACCAGCCGCAGCTCGGTCTGGGACGAGGTGGCGGCGGCCCGGCTGCCTTCGGCGATGTTCTGCCGGCCGCTGCGGGCAGCCTGCATCATCTGGTCGACCGTGCGCGAGCGCGGATCGACGAACCGCTCGCAGAAATAGTAGGTCGCGTCGTAGACCACCGTGGCAATCTGGAACGTGCGCAGCTCCCGATAGCCCCCGCTGTTCCTGATTCGCGACATAAAGCACTCCTCCTCTCAAAGAAATGATCAGTCCGATCCGTCCGATCAGACGGATCAGACCGATCGGCCCGATCACCAACTGTTTCGCAGGTTAGTGGCAGCCGCTACCGCCGTCAAGGCGGGAATCCCCGGGGCCGCCGCGTTCGCCACATTTCCGCGATTTGCCGTTGACTTCCAGGCTGCCCCACCTTAGTATCCGCCACGTTCTTTGAATTTCGACGGAACGATGGACGGCGAGCGGAAACCCGTGAGAATCGGGTACGGTCGCGCCGCTGTAACCGGCTACAAGTCTTCAAGATGCCACTGCTCCCTCTGGGTGCGGGAAGGCGGGGATGAGGTTTAATGCCGGGAGTCAGAATATGCCTGCCGCCCATTGCCCACTTGACAAGATCGTCAGCTCCTTCGCGGAAAGGGAGACCGGGTGCCTCATCATCGCGGCCATTGCCGGCCGCCTTGCCTAACGCCTTCGCCTTCCTTTCCCCCCAGGAGTGCGGAGGCGTTCTTGTCTGGCGAGCTCACGTCGGCAAACACAACACGACAGGGAAACACGATGAGAGAGACAGCATTGGCGATGATCATGATGACGGCGTGCGCAGCACACGCGGTCGGCGCAGGTGAACAGGAATTGCCGGATCTGGTGGTGACACCGACCGGACAGGCGGTCTCCGCCATGCAACTGGGGCATTCGATCACCACCGTGACCGCGCAGGAGATCGCCGCCAACGGCTGGCGCACCCTCCCCGAGGCACTGCGCCTGATTCCCGGACTGCACATCAACGAGAGCGGCGCGCCGGGCTCGACCGTCGGCCTGAGCATCCGCGGCAGCCGCAGCGCCCAGGTGCTGGTACTGGTCGATGGCGTCCGCCTGAATGACCCCAGCGGCCCGACCCGTGAGGCCGATACCGCCGCGATCGACCTGGCCAATGTCGAGCGCATCGAGGTGCTGCGCGGACCGCAGTCCGGCCTGTACGGCTCCGATGCCATTGCCGGCGTGATCAACATCATCACCAGAAAAGCCGCCGCGGGCGTCACGGGCTCGGTCTCGGTCGAGGCCGGCTCCTACGGCACCACCCGGGCGGCGGGCGCGCTGCGCTCGGCCACGGAAACCGTGGACGCCGCCGTGAGCGTTTCGTACCTGGAGAGCGACGGCTTTTCCGCCGCGAACGAACGTTTTTCCGGCAACACCGAAAAGGACGGCTTCGAGACCCTCAACGCCGCGGCTTCACTCGGCTGGCAGGCCACCGACTGGCTGCGCCTGGAAGGCCGCGTGCAGGTGATCGACGCCGAGGCCGACTATGACAACGGCGGCGGACCGGGCGCGGATGCCGAAGGCGCCGTCGCCTCGACCGAGCAGGTGCTGACCGGCGTCAAGGCCGCGATCGGCGAACAGGACGCGAGCTGGCGGCAGACGCTGATGCTGAACTATTCCGCCATGGACCGCGCCTTCGACGACATGTTCGGCCACACCGAGTACAAGGGCGAGAACCTGGATGCCGACTGGCGGCATGACATCCGCACCGGCGGCGCCGGCACCCTCTCCGCCGGCGTCAGCTACCGCCGCGAGGAAGCCGAAGTCGCCACCGACCCCTCCATCTCGGCGGATACCGTCGGCCTCTACCTGCAGCAGCACGCCACGCTCGGCGCGTTCGATGCCGTCGCGGGCCTGCGCTTCGACGACCACGAGGAGTTCGGCAGCGAGCTCACCTGGCGCGCGGCCCCCTCGTACCGCATCGCGCAGACCGGCACCCGCTTCAAGGGATCCGTCGGCACCGGCTTCAAGGCGCCGTCGCTCTACCAGCTCTACGCCCCCGCCTCCGCCTGGGGCGCGGTCGGCAACCCCGACCTCGATCCCGAAACCTCGCTCGGCTGGGATGCCGGCATCGAGCAGGGCTTCTACGGCGACAAGCTGATCGTGGGCGTGACCTACTTCGCCAGTCGCGTGGATGACCAGATCGAGTTCGTCAACGGCTACGAGAATGTCAGCCGCGTCGACAGCGAGGGCGTGGAAGGCTACGTCACGGTCAATCCCGTCGACGCGCTCACCCTGACTGCGACCTACACCTACACCGACGCCGAGGACCAGAGCAGCGGCGCACAGGTGATCCGCGTGCCGCAGGACCGCGCCACCGCCACGGCCACCTACGCCTTCTCGTCACGCACGGATGTCAGCGCCACGGTGCTATACACCGGCGCGTTCGATGACCGCTACTTCGACTCCACCATGTTCACCGCCGTCGATGCGCGCGTGAACTCAGCGGTCGTCGTCAACCTCGCCGGACGCCTGGGCGTTACCGAGCGCGTCGCGCTCTTCGGCCGCATCGACAACCTCTTCGACGAGCAGTACGAGCAGATCTACGGCTACGGCACCGCCGGCCTCTCCGCCTACGCCGGCGTCAGCATGACGCTGTAGAGGGGGGCGGGAGACAGACGACGGAAGACAGAAGACAGAAGACCGCTCGCTGCGAGCGGGGCTGCAAGGGAAACAACACCTACGCTGATGTAGGGCGGGCACCCTTGCCCGCCCTGCTGCGGCCCCCGGCCGGGCTCAATAAACACCCCGTTCAGTTCGTTTGTCAATTCCCCTGGGGGTCTTTTCATCCTTGTCGTCGCTCATCAGTCTTGGTAATTTTATCGCATGAAGCTTGATCGCACCGTTCTATTAATCGCAGATCACCACGAGGCCGATCAGTCGGATCGGGCCTACTGGCGGAGCAAAACCGCCAACGAACGACTGCATGCCGTGCAGATCAACAGACAGTTAGCCTATGGAAAATCAAACGCTACCAGAAGACTTCAAAGAGTTCTTGAGATTGCTTCACGAGGCTGATTAACCAACAAGAAGGCCTCTGGGCGCCACAAGGATCTCGACGACCTCGAGCATCTTTGACAGTAAACGTTTCTGCCCAAAATCCGAGCATAAGTCTCTGTGTTCTCTGAGCTCTTTGTGGTGAAAAATCCGAGCATAAGTCTGGTGGCTTTGTGGTGAGTATTTCCTGCATTGCGAACCTGACGGGATTCCTGTAGAGTAGTAGCCGCAATGAAAATCGGACGCCCAACATTCAGAATCATCCGTTGCGCTCAACTCGCAACCGCCTTGGCGCTGCTGCCCGCGAGGAGCCCGGCGGCCGCGACCCTCGAGCCCTCCACGTTTAACCGCTACGAGGTCATCCTCAGCCGCCGCCCGTTCGGTGCGGCCCCTGTCGAGGAGGAACCCGCCCCGGTGCGCCCGACCGTCCCGACGGGCCCCTCCTTCGCGGACTCCCTCAAGCTGGTGGCGCTGACCGCCAAGCAGGGCGACGTCCGGGTTGGTTTCGTCGATACCAAACTCAAGCCACCCAAGACCTACTTCCTGTTCGTCGGCGACAGTCAGGATGGTATCGTAGTGGTTTCCGCCAGCTACGAGGACGAGCGGGTTGTTTTGCGCAAGGATGGTGAAGAGCGCACCCTGAGCATGGCCGCAGGCGGACGCGTGGTCGAAACCGCACGCCCAGGCACACCGGCCGACGCCCGCCCGTCGGATATCGGCGCGCGGGTTGCGACATCATCAACGGGGAATCGCCGCCCCGTTCCGCGGGTGCTCTCCCCGGGCCGCCAGGCACGCCTGGCGGAGGAACGCCGCCGGGCGGAGATCATTCCTGAACTCCACGGTCAGGTTCTTGAAAAGCATTTGCAGGAATACAACATGCAGGCGATCCGTTCCGGCGCACCGCCCTTGCCAATCCCGCTGACCCCCGAGCAAGACGCCCAGCTCGTCGAGGAAGGTATCCTGCCTCCCGCGGAATAAGCAACGAATAATAAACTCGCGCAGAGGCGCGGAGGCGCGGAGTGCAGCACAATATGAATTTCTAAAATCTCTGCGCCCCTGCGCCTCTGCGCGAGATAACTCTTGCTGAAGCACTGAAATGGAAATTTGCACGGAGGCGAAGAGATGACTGAAAATGAGATCGGGACGATGGTGATCGAGGCTGCAATTGCCGTGCACAGGGAATTGGGCCCCGGCCTTTTGGAGACCGTCTACGAAATCATCCTTGCCCGTGAACTTGCCGATCGTGGATTAACCGTGGAACGCCAAGTGCCAGTCCCAATAATTTACAAGGGGATTCGTTTCGAGGAAGGTTTTCGGGCGGACATGATCGTCTCTGGTAAGGTGATACTGGAGCTTAAGTCGATTGAGCGGGTCACGGCGGCTCACAAAAAACAGGTGCAAACCTACTTGCGGCTGACCGGATGTAAACTAGGGTACTTGCTTAATTTCGGCGAGAGCCTCATGAAAACCGGCATCATCCGATGCGTTAATGGTCTTGAAGAAATCCCCCTCTGCGCCCCTGCGCCTCTGCGCGAGATAAATCTCTTAAAAATCCCATTTGACATCCCTTTTCCAAAGGCGTAAATTACTAACCACTAAGGGAAACCCTTAGGGCTCGTGACGACAAACCGGAAGTCAGGCTGAAAAAGAAACGAGAAGGTCAAAAAAAAAGTTGCTCTTGGGTTTGACGAAGTGTAGTATAGGCAGTGTCGGAGAAGGCAGATTCGGGCAAATGGGCTTCGGGGATGCGTTTTTCGAATGTTGTTCACACCAACAAAACGAGGAGAAGAAGAGATGAAAAAGATGCTGCTGGTTATGGCTGCGGGCACCCTGTTCGCAGCGGGTACGGCTCAGGCCGATACCGTCACAAGCGTAAACGTCGTCGGGTATTATTCCGTGACGATTCCAAGCAATCGAATTGCGCTTGTTACGCCTGTATTGGAATCATTCCAAGCGGGAACGCTCGAAGATCTAATCGGGACTCAGTTACCCGTTGGCTCCTTTGCATATATTTGGGATCGCACAAGCAATGGGTACATAAGCGCATCACGCACAGCTCGCGGTGGCTGGGGAATTACGAACCTTATTTTAAGAGGTGATGCCGTTTGGCTAAAGCCAGCCGCTGGTACCCCTGATGTAACGGTTACATTCATGGGTGAGGTCCCTGGAAACTATAATGTCGCAGCGACGACAACTGTTGCAAATATATCTGGAATAGATGCTGTTGGTTATGGTTATCCTGTGGATATACTATGGACTAACACTGCTCTATCGCAGGCCGTGCCTGACGGGTCTTTCCTGCACGTCTGGACAGGAACCGGTTACAATAGCTACAGCAAAACAGCACGTGGTGGATGGGGCACCGCCAATAGTCTTCAGATAAAAGCAGGGCAGGCTTTCTGGATTCAAACCTCGGTACCAACAGACTGGGAAGAAACGGTTCCTTACAACCTATAATCGGAGTTGAATAAAATGCGAAAGATGATTTTCAAGGCAGTTTTAGGTTTGCTGATGATGACGACAGCATCATACGGTGATGTGTATATTTCTTGGGTTGCTGGTTCGGGCTTTGTCTGGAACGGAACCGGTGGAACAGGAATACTTGGTGCAGGGCAGTCGACCATTGTGCAGCTTATTTGGTCTGAAGACAACATCGCAGATTCTGCGATTGCATCTGGTTCAGAGTACGTTAGTGGAAATGACTTTCTTGTAGATCAGTACACTCTAACAGAAGGCACGCAATTCAATGGTGGAAATGTAATTGATCAGTGGGCTTGGTGGAGCGTACCACTCGGATCAGTCAATACTACAATTGATCAGACGACTCTAGGTGCGGGTTATGTTTATGGGCGAATTTTCCAGGACAATACAGTTGATGTTGGTGACTGGTATTATGATGGTGAAGTTGTGGCTATCAGTGACCTCGATTCCACCAATCCGCTAGTATCGCCTGAAGGATATTCCCAATTCAATCGAGATAGCGAAGGCCCGGGGCTTGGTGATGCGATTGACGGCGTTTGGGGAAATCAGGTCCAGCCCGTCCCCGAGCCGGGCACGATGGCGCTGTTCGCGCTGGGGCTGGCGACGCTGGGTGCTTCCCGCCGCCGCCGCAAGGTTCAGGCGTAAGTCTTCTCTCCTCGTTGGTGTGATAAAGGGAGCCTCTTCGGAGGCTCCCTTTTTTTGTGCCTCGTGA
>CAZOXS010000315.1:0-4332 GCA_964583785.1 uncultured Victivallales bacterium | reverse complement strand
GATCGAGAGCTACCTCGGTCGCCATTCCGACCTGCGCATCAGCCACGGACTATGCCCGGAATGCGCCCGCAAATACTATCCTGATCTCGACAAGGACGCGGTGCCCCCGGTGAGCGGGGACACGAAGGATGTGTAGCCGTGGCCGCGTAGGGTGGGTCCCGATTTTTCCGCTCGACTTTGCTTCCCCAGCGCGTACACTATTTGCATAATTTAAAGAGGTGCGGATATGAGAAAGACTTTTGAAGGATGCGGATGCGGTGGGCACCGGGCATATTCCAAGGCGGTCACTGATGGTGTGGAGCGGGCGGCGAGCCGCGCGATGCTGCATGCGGTGGGTTTTTCCGATGACGATTTCAAGAAATCGCAGATCGGCATCGCCTCGACCTGGAGCATGGTAACGCCCTGCAACATGCATATCGACCAGCTCGCCCGCGAGGCGGAAACCGGTGTCAATGCCGCAGGCGGCAAGGCGGTCATCTTCAACACGATCACGATTTCCGACGGCGTTTCGATGGGGACCGAGGGGATGAAGTACTCGCTGGTCTCGCGCGAGGTAATTGCCGACTCGGTGGAGACCGTCACCGCCTGCGAGGGGTTTGACGGCCTGGTGGCCATCGGCGGCTGCGACAAGAACATGCCCGGCTGCATGATCGGGATCGCGCGCCTGAACCGTCCGGCGGTATTCGTCTACGGTGGCACGATCCTGCCCGGCCAGCACAAGGGGCGCGATGTGGATATTGTCTCGGTCTTCGAGGCGGTCGGGGCGCATGCGCGCGGCGATGTGGACGATGCCGAGCTGCACGCGATCGAATGCTGCTCGATCCCGGGGCCGGGCTCCTGCGGGGGCATGTACACGGCCAACACCATGGCCTCGGCCATCGAGGCCATGGGCATGAGCCTGCCGAACAGTTCCGCCCAGGCGGCGATCTCGCCCGCCAAGCAGCAGGACTGCCAAGCGGCCGGCAAGGCCGTCATGGACTTGATCGCCCAAGGCATCCGACCGCGCGATATCATGACCCGCAAGGCCTTCCTCAACGCCATCACGGTGGTCACCGCCCTCGGCGGCTCGACCAATGCCGTGCTGCACCTGCTGGCGATGGCCGACGCCGCCGGGGTCAAGCTCGCGCTCGACGATTTCACGCACATCGGCCGCAAGACGCCGGTACTGGCCGACCTCAAGCCCAGCGGCAAGCACGTCATGGCCGATCTGGTCAACATCGGCGGTACCCTGCCGCTGATGAAGATGCTGCTGGACGCCGGGCGGCTGGATGGCGATTGCATGACGGTGACCGGCAAGACACTGGCGCAGAATCTGAGCAAGGTCAAACCCTACCCGAAAGGCCAAACCGTCATCCGCCCGATCAGCGACCCGATCAAGCCGACCGGTCATCTGGTCGTGCTCTACGGCAACTTGGCACCCGATGGTGCCGTTGCCAAGATCTCCGGCAAGGAAGGCACCGCCTTTACCGGCAAGGCGATCGTGTTTGCCTCCGAGGAAAAGGCACTCCAGGCGATCCTCGACGGGCGCGTGCGCAAGGGGCATGTGGTTGTCATCCGCTATGAGGGACCACGCGGGGGGCCAGGCATGCGCGAGATGCTCTCGCCGACATCCGCCATCATGGGCAAGGGGCTTGGCAAGGACGTGGCCCTGATCACCGACGGGCGTTTTTCTGGCGGTAGCCATGGATTTGTCGTCGGCCACATCACGCCCGAAGCGGCGGTCGGCGGTCCCCTGGCGCTCGTACGCAACGGCGACGAGATCGCCATTGATGCCGAGCGGCGCACACTCGACCTCAAGGTCACGGCCGCTGAGCTCAAGCGCCGTCAAGCGGCCTGGAAGGCACCGAAACCGCGCTACCAGCGCGGCGTGCTCGCCAAATACGCGCGCCAGGTCGGCCCCGCCTCGCAAGGCGCCGTCACCGACAAGCCATAGGATTCGGCCGTAATCCCCTTGCCTTGCCTGTGCCGACGTTATACAGTCAAGACCATGAAACCGTTAACAACCAGCGTCTATACGTTTTGTGACTTGATCGACGGGGGCTTCCTGTATGTCGACAAGACCGCTGGTCTTTACGAGTTGATCCGTGAGTACAAAGGCCAGTACTTTCTGGCCCGGCCACGTCGATTCGGCAAATCGCTGATGATCAGCACGCTCAAGGCCATCTTCCAGGGGCGAAGGGAACTGTTTGACGGGCTTTTTATCGCCACCACCGGTTACGATTGGAAGCCTTATCCGGTGATTCATCTGGACATGGGTAGCACGGCGGCGCAGACACCAGAGGAACTGGAGACAAACCTTTGCTATGTAATAAACCTGAATGCACAACAAAACAAGGTCTCTTTGTCGTCTGAACGTGCGGCCAACCGCTTCCTTGAATTGGTCAATACCCTTGCCGCCCGCGATGGCCGGGTCGTGATCCTGGTCGACGAGTACGACAAACCCCTGCTCGGGCATCTGGGCCAGCCCTCCGCCAAGGGCATCCAGACGGTTCTCAAGGCGTTCTACAGCGTCATCAAGACCACCGAAAGCTGCCAGCGTTTCGCGCTGCTAACCGGGGTGAGCAAGTTTACCAAGGTCTCGATCTTTTCCGATCTCAACAACCTGACCGATCTGACGATGGATGCGCGCACGGCCACGCTGCTGGGGTACACGCAGGCGGAACTGGAGGCAAACTTCCCGGACTACATCGAACGGCTGGCTGGTGCCATCGGACGAGATAAGCCCGAGACGCTTGATGCCCTGCGCGTCTGGTACAACGGGTACCGTTTCCATCACCGTGCCGAGACGATCTACAACCCCGTATCCGTGATGAAGTGTCTCGACAACCAGGAGTTCAAGAACTACTGGTTCGAGACCGGCACGCCGACCTTCCTGATCGATCTGCTACGCAAGAAACCCATCGACCCGACCGGAATGGTGGCCGACGAATCCGACTTTGGCACGTATGACCCTGAACAGCTTTCGGTGCTGCCCCTGCTGGTACAGACCGGCTACCTGACAATCAAGAGTGCGGCAGGACCGCTGGGATCCCTCAGCTACCGGCTGGGTTACCCCAACCGCGAGATTGAACTTTCCTTCAGCCGCAGCCTCGCACAGGGCTTCACAAACCTGGCACCGGAGGATATCACCAGCGCCCTTCATCGCCTGAGCGCGGCACTGCAGGAAGACCGCATGGCGGATATGCTGGAAACGCTCAAGGGCTTCTTCTCGAAAATCCCAAACACGATCGCCATCGATAACGAGAAATACTACCAGACGATCTTCTTTACCATTTTCACGCTGGTGGGCGTCAGCATCGAGGTGGAAGTCAGCACGAACATCGGCCGCATCGATGCCGTGGTCAAGACGACCGGGCACATTACCATTTTCGAGTTCAAGCTCAACGGCACCGCCGATGAGGCCATGGCACAGATCCGCACGCGAGGCTATTACGAGCCGTATCTGGACGATGGACGCCCGATCACCTTAGTGGGTGTCGAATTCTCGGGCAAGACCCGTAATCTGGGCGCACACCGGATTGCAGCGGTTGACGGCGGCGCAGGAGGTGAACCCGCCGCCATTCGGGAAACCGCCGAACCGTATGCCACGGCAACAGGAGTCCGCAGTGCCGATAGCGAACGGCGGATGATTGCCCGCCGTCTACAGGCCAGAGGCGTTGACCCCGCCATCATCGCCGAGGTCACTGGACTGTAGCGTCATGCCTATTTGATCTTGTAGAAGACCTGCGGTTCCGTGCGATCATTGAACAGAAATCGGAAATCACCCGTCAAGGCATCCGACTGAATCGTGCCGACGCGCGTCCACTCCTGCGATACCAGATTGGTGGACTGCCATAATGTCAACGGGAAGCCGCGCACCGTGTTACCGCTGACCGTTAATTCACCAGTCGGTCCGGCGATTGAAACGCCCAGCGTGGTGGGCTCCACCACAATCCCGGCCGATGCATATAACGTCTGCACCTGTGCAGGCGTCAGGGCATAATCAAACACGGCCAGCTCGGAAAGGTACCCCGTAAAGCCATCGCCCAGCAGAAGCTCGGCTACACTGAAATCATGCGCCCCGGCACTCGTATTCACCGCCAGATTCGTTGTGGCCAGTCCATTCACATACACAACCGTGTCGTCCGGCGTGACCACCATGGCCACAAACGCCCACTCTTCTGCCGGCAAATACACGGCCGGGGTCGTTCCGCCAACCGAACCGGCCACCGCCACCCCCACCTGGTTGCTCACCATCCCGGGCGTGGCTCCACCCGTAAACCCCAGTGCAGCCTGGGCATCGGGTGCCGGACTATTGAGCAGATACCCCGTCCCGGCGGTTCCCGACAATTT
>CAZOXS010000314.1:0-18728 GCA_964583785.1 uncultured Victivallales bacterium | reverse complement strand
ACCTCCTTGATCTTCTCGGCGGCCTGACTCTCGGTCATGTTATGCAGGAACACCGGGCCGACATAGCCGAGCTGGATGGCCGAGATCTCATTGACCTGGTAGCTGCCGTCCAGCCCGGAATCCTCGCGCACGGTGACCTGTAACACGCTGTCAGGCTGGATCGTGACGTCGCCGGCCTTAATGAGCTGCGCATCCGTCTCGTCGGGCGCCGGAGGCAAGTCGCCAACGGGTGCGTCCGGCGCATTCTGCCGCTCCTCGGCTGCCGTGGCCCGCTCGGTCCTGAGCTGTTCCATGAACGCATCCCAGTCCACCGGCGCAGCCGGCGGCGTCCGGGCGCACCCACCAGTCATGCTTAGCAAGCAAACCGCCGAGATGAGCGAAAACCGCATTCCCCGCCAAAAAGTGTGATCATTATTACGCATATCAGGAAAACCCTTACCCCAGAGACTAACACAAGTGCAGGACTATGCAAAAAAAAAACAGTTTCTCCAACAAAAAAATCATCACTATCCAGGTACACCTCATCAGTTGGCTGGCATCATGTCGATATCCCGAAGCAGTTGCCGGGCGCGCTGGTCAATGTAGCTGGAACGCCCCGGATCGCTACGCAGTTCGCCAAGTGTCAGCCGGGCCGCTTCGATATCCCCGCCGCGCATCAGCACTTCGGCGGCATTTAGCTTTACCTCGCGGGCCGCGTATTCACCCTCATCAAGCATGGCCAGGGCCTTTTCCATCAATGTCTGCGCCTTGGTGATATCGCCGCTGCGCAGAGCCACCATGGCGGCCGTATCGAGCACGGCGAACTGATCGCCGCCGATCTCCAGCAGTTTGGGCAGCAGCGTCTTGGCGCGCTCCAGGGTCCTGGGGTGCTGGGCCAGCAGGTAGACCAGGTTGTTGAGCACGCTGACCTGTTCGGGATGCAAGGCGTAGGCCACCTCCAGTATCCGGATGGCGTGCTCGTCCTTGGCATCCAGCCGGGCCGCTTCGGCCGCCAGCAGCAGGGTGCGTACCTGGACGCCCTTGGTATCCGCGTCGATGACGGATCCGAAAATCGTCAGTGCCCGCCGCATGTCCCCTTTCTGGAAATACAGGGCTCCCAGCGCTTCCGCCCAGCGCGGATCATCACGGCGGTTGGTCTGTAGGTACTCCAGGGCGATGAGCAGGTCGTTATCGATCTCGCGCCGGGCCACTTTGAGATCCACCAGCACGCGATAGAAGGGAACGGGGTCGTGCGCCTGCTCGATGCCGCGGATGGTCGCGGTGAGTGCCCGGTCTGCATCCCCCAGCAACAGCGCGGTGCGCAGGGCCAGCACATGTGCCGCCAGTAGTCCCTGTGCCCGTGGCGTTGCCGCCTTGGCCAAGTGATCGGCCAGTTCCGGCTTGCCGCTTGCCAGCAGCAGGTCACCTGCGCGGATCAGGGTTTCGGGCGAGAACACCGTGCCAGCCGCTGCGGTCTCGACCCGCTGCCTGATCGCCTCCCAGTGCGCTTCGTCCTTGGCGGCTTCCCTGACGCGCACGACCAGATCGGCCAGAAACAGCTCAGGATCATCCGGACAACGTTCCGCCGCCGCCAGCACGGTTTCGGCGTCATCGCCGGAAAGCGCCACCAGTGCGCGCCAGACAACCGCACTGGCTGGCGCATGCGTCAAGGCCTGGCGCAAGGCGGCGCGCGCTAGCCTGGTGTCCCGCTGCCGTGCCGCCAGCATCGCCAGCTCGTAGAGCGTCCCCGTCTTTTCCAGCGGGGTGCGCCCGGCCGCTTCCCAGCGGTCAATCCAAGTCTCGGTCTGCGCCCGATCCGCCGTCTGGTAATCGCCTGCCAGCAGCCTGTAGGCCCAATCCCGCGACAGGTTGCGGAGGGCCTTGATGAACGGGCTGGTGGCCTGGCGGATATCCGCCTCCAGTTCCGTAAGCCGCGCCTTCAACTCGGCCTGATCCGGCGGCGGTGGCCAGCGCGGTGTCAGTGCCAGAAGCGCCGGCGGCAGCCACATCGGCGGCTCAGCCCTGACCTCCCCCGGCGGGACGGCGAGCCCGTGCGCACTACTCAGTCGCTGCGCCTCGGTCAGGCGTCCGGTGGCGTAAAGCAGCCCTACCGCCACGGTTGAGGTGCTGCCCGCCGGTGACTGCGTCAGCACATGCAGCGCCTTGGCCTTGTGACCGAATACGTCCCAGATGGCCGATTCGGCCAGATCAATCCGTACCGCTCCAGGAAAGGTGCGGCGCGCCTCTTGCAGCACCTGCATGGCGCAGACCCCTAGATTCAGATTCATCAGCGCGCTGATCCGTAGCAGTTCCGCCGTCAGGTTGGGATAGGCTTCCTGCCGGGAATAGTCAGCCAGCGCTTCGTACGACTGTTGCCAGGCCGCCTGCTGGTCGTAAAGCGCGGCATGCTGGAACAGCACATCCGCCGCCCGCTCGGGATAGACGCGGCTGATCCGGTCGAGCCGCTGATGTGCTTCGTCATACCGGTCCAGCATGGCCAGTGCCGTCGGGAATAGCCGCATATGGCGTTCGCTGAGGGCATCCTGGCGCTCCAGCGCTTCCAGCGCGGCCACACCCTGTTCCAGGTAACGGCGTGCCGCCTGACGGTCAACCGCCGCCTTGCCGACGGCGTCGATCTGCGGGATCCGCCGCCGGAAATCGGATATCGGCTTCGTCTGTGCAAATACGTTCATGACGGGGACAATGTCGAGCATGCGGTCGGCGGTCTCGGACGGGACCAGCAACTGGTGCCGCCGGAACCGGGTCCAGTGGTGCCCGTAGCGCGCCGGGGCCATGAGCAGCTCGGGATCACCGGGCGCGACGCGTTCAAAGTGCAGGTGCGCCAGCCAGGCCAGCTCCGGCCGCATCAGCCGCCAGGCGTAGCTCTCCGCCGTCGAGAGCATGTCCGCGTTGAGACGGCCGATATTGGCCCGGAAATTGCGTTCGAAATGGTCCATCCACCCGCCGCCCTGCTGGCGGGTGGCGATCTCGAAAAGCGCCCCCATCAACCGCGGGTCGTCGGGCCAGGTCTTCAGGGCCTGTTCCATGACCCGTATCAGGCCGGAAAGGTTGCCGACCTGCTGGTTGGCATGCAGCGCGATCAGCGCCTGGTAAATCTCGGCATAGGGCCGGTCGTGGTCGGCTGTCGCGATCGCCTGCCATTGCTCGTGCCGGGCCAGGTAAGGGAACAGGGCGCGGATGCGCGGCAGCATCATGTGCGATCCCGAGGCGGCCTGCAGGTGGCGTGCGGCCTCGGCGGGCTGCGCATCCATGGCGGCAAACTCGGCCTTCAGCATCGCCACGCCCGGAATCCGGTCGTTGGCTGGCGGCAGCGTGGCGACCAGGGCCCGTGCCTCGGCCAGTCGGCCGACACGGGTCAGCGCCCAGCCTTTCATGATGATCTCGCGCAGGTCAAGTGTGCCACCCAGGTGCTCGACCTCGTCCAGGCGCTCCAGTCCCTCCTCGAAACGCGACAGGACAAAATCCGTCTGGGCCTCCAGCGCCAGCAGTTCGGTGTCAGACGGGAACCGCTTGCGGACCTCCTCCAGCGCCCGGCGTGCCGAGGCCGGATCCGTCTCCATCAGCCCCACTGCCACCTCGCGGATCATCTCCTTGCGGTGCTGTGCCCGGCTCTTGTAGACCACCGCGAACGCGCCGAAGCCGATCAACCCGACGCCCGACAGGACCAGCAGGATCATCGCCAGACGCCGGATCGGGTGGGGGATGATGCTGGCCTTGTCCGGTCCCTCCAGCTCGCGCTTGCGGATGCCTTCGCGGATGTATGCCCGGCGGCGCGACCACCAGCGCCACCAGACCGCCTCGAACTGCACGAGCGCGATGGCCCCCAGCAGGAAGACCCCCAGCGAATCGTGCAGGAAGTTCTTCGCCCATTCCGGCGGCATGCGCGGGGCCCACAGCACCAGATAGCTAATGCGCGTGATGTTGAGCGCCAGCACCTGTGCCAGCCCCAGCACAATAAGGCCGATGTTCTCCCACCAGCGCAACCGCAGCAGCATGCCGACTCCCAGGGCGCAGAGAAATACGGTCACGGAGGTGCGCATCCCGCTGCACGCTTCCGGCACGAGAAAATTCTGGTAGCCCGTCCGCAGGACCGTTCCATCGCCCCAGACGCGCACGTTGAAGCCGTGCAGCACCAGTTCCGAACCGTGTACCGAGATCCGTTGCATGGCCCCCTGTAGCCAGCCGAAGACCTGCCCTGGCAGCGGATGCACCCAGAAGAGGATCACAAACGCCAGGATCAGGTCCGTTCGGAAACGCCTCGGCGACACCCAGAAACTACAGGCGAACAGCAACGTCAGCACGCCGCCCCACTCCAGCATGTGGATGCGGAAGATGATCCCGCCAAGGGCGGCCAGCACACCCCCGGCCAGCGCCAGCGGGAATAGCAGGTCGGGGATCGGCAGATACGTCGCATCCGGGCTCTTGCGTCGCAGGATCATCAACCCGGCAAACAGGACGCCCAGCGTGAAGCGGATGGCGGCATCCGCGTCGCCGGTTAGCCGATCCCAGTGGACCGCCAGCCATACCGCGAAAAGCAACATGGCAGCCAGCAAGACAACTCGTTTGGCCATACTCATAAACGGCACCTTAACCTGTTACCGTCATCATTACCAGCAAAACGCGAATGCTATCGTCTGCCGGTGACGCTATCGGGGAACGCCTGGTTCAACACCTTTGACAACTGTGGGAGGGTATAGGGTTTGGCGATCGCCGCGCAGAACCCATGTTCCGCGTAACTGCTCATGATCGGGTCGCTGGAGTGCCCGCTGGAAACAATCGCCTTGACTGCGGGATCGATTTCCCGCAGCGCGCGCATGGTCCTGTCCCCACCCATGCCGCCGGGGATGGTCAGATCCAGAAGCAGGAATTTGAAGGGAATGCGTTTTTGCATTGCCAGCTTGTATGCATCAATGGCGTCCCTGCCGTCCCGGACACACACCGGCTCATAGCCCATGTGCTCCAGCAGCATCCGGGCCATCCGCAAGACCATTTCATTATCATCCAGCACCAGGACCATTCCCTTGCCCTTGTGCGGTGCCGGGGGCGTCTCCATGCCGGGATCCGCCTGTTCCTGCGCGGCCGGCAGATCGATGCGGACAACCGTGCCTTTGCCGACAACCGAGCTGACGTCAAGATGGCCACCGTGCCGTTTGATGATGGCGTCTACGGTTGCCAACCCAAGCCCCTTGGCATTTTCCCTGGTCGTAAAGAACGGATCGACTATTTTTGGCAGGTTCTGCTCGGGAATGCCGATACCGTTATCCTCGAAGGTAAGGCAGACGTATCGCCCGGCCGGCAGGGGGGATCCGCCATCGGCCTGGATGTCGATGTTATCCGAGCTGATGGTGACCACGCCGCCCTCCGGCATGGCCTGGTCCGCGTTGAGGATGATGTTGCAGACCACCTGCTCGAGCTGGCCGCGGTCGACATCAAGCGTCCACAGGTCTTTCCGCAGCCGGTACTGGCATGTGGACTTCGAACCTCGCAGGGCAAAGCGGGACGTTTCCTTGATCAGTTCGTTGATGCCATCGGTGGATTTCGTGAAGGCCCCGCCCTTTGACAGGTTCAATAGCTGGTAGGAAAGGTCCCTGATGTTTTCCGCCCCGCCGTTGATCTGCTGGAGGATCCTGAAGAGATCGCTGTGCTGTTGAACCGTGGATAACGCATAACTGACGTTGCCGATGATCACGGCGCACATGTTGTTCAGATCGTGCGCGATGCCGCCCGCCAGGACGCTCACCGTCCCCAGCCTGTCGGACTGACGCAACTGCTCCTCGACGTGCTGCCGATCGGTTGTGCCCGTTGCCATGCCGACACCGCGTTCCGGGGTGCCCCCCTCACGGCATTCTTCTTCATTCTCCATGACATCCCCCGCTTGCGATTCTTGCATAACGGTCCGTATTAGCAAATCATTTTTCACGCTTTTAAATTAGCCCCGCCCATGCGACGGAGGTAGTCGGCGTAGCCGAAGGTGCAGACGGTCTCGAAGCGGCCGTTCTCACGCAGGATGCCGATGGCCGGGAGGGAAACCCCGTTGAACATGAGGGTCTTGACGAGGGTATAGTGCATCATGTCCTCGAAAATCAGGCGGTCGCCGATCTGCGGCTCGTGCTCGAAGACATAGTCGCCGAGGGTGTCGCCCGCCAGGCAGGTCATGCCGCCGAGCCGCCAGCCGGTTTCTCCGGGGCGGGGATCGCGCGCGCCGCGCACCTCGGGTTTGTAGGGCATTTCAAGGCAGTCAGGCATATGGGCGGCAAAGGAGGTGTCGAGCATCAGTGTGCGGATGCCGCGGCGCTCGATACGGTCCTCGATGGTGGACACCAGCACGCCGGCATCCCAGGCGACGGCGGCACCGGGCTCAAGGAAGATATCCAGCGCGTAGGTTTTGCGCAGGTGCTGGATCAGCCCGATCAGCAGTCCGGTGTCGTAGCCCTCGCGGGTGATCAGGTGCCCGCCGCCGAGGTTCAGCCATTTCGCCTGGTGTAGCAGGGGGGCGAACTGGCGCTCCAGCGAAACGAGCATCCGTTCCAGGGCGTCCGCCCCGCATTCGCACAGCGTATGCACATGCAGCCCCTCGATCCCCTCGGGTAGACGGTCGCCGAGTTCGGCGGCGTTGATGCCCAGGCGCGAGCCGGGCACGCCGGGATTATAGAGATCGGTCGCCACCTCGCTGTGTTCCGGATTGATGCGGATGGCGGGGGAGAGGCGTGGTTCGCGGGCGATGACGCGGTCGCGGTAGCGTTCCCACTGCGAGAGCGAGTTGAAGGTGATGTGTGAGATCAAGTCGGCAATGGCATCGAATTCCGATTCCAGATAGACCGGGGCGCAGGCGTGTACCTCCCCGCCGAAGATCTCGTGCCCGAGCCGCGCCTCGTTAAGCGAGCTGGCGGTGGTGCCGGGCAGGTAGCGCCGGACCAAGGGCAGCGCGGCGGGAAGGGCAAAGCCTTTCAGGGCCAGCAGGATGCGCGCACCCGAGGCATCCTGCACCTGCGCCAGCAATTCAAGGTTGCGCCGCAGGGCCGCCTCGTCGAGCACGAAACAAGGGGAGGGGATTGAAGCGTTTTCAAGCATGATATTTAACTGAACCGATACACTTAGGAATTGATAAGTATAGGGCCAGTCGCGGGGATTGCAAGCGGCGGATAAATCGGCATTGAATTTCGGGGCGGGGTGATTTAGATTCCCGGTATGAAATTCATACATGACGACTTCATGCTGGAAGGCGCGCAGGCGCGCGAGCTTTATCACGGTTATGCCAAAACCCTCCCGATTGTGGATTACCACTGTCACCTGCCGCCTGCGGATGTGGCCGAAGACCGTCGCTGGGAGAATTTAACGCAGATCTGGCTTGCGGGCGATCATTACAAATGGCGTACGATGCGCAGCAATGGCATCGACGAGCGCTACTGCACGGGCGACGCTCCCGACCGCGAGAAGTTCGACCGCTTCGCGGCAACGATGCCGTATCTGCTGCGCAACCCGATGTACCACTGGTCGCACCTGGAACTGGCGCGTTATTTCGGTGTCGACGACCTGCTGCTCTCGCCTGCTACCGCCGATCAAATATGGGAACGCACGCTCGCCGTCTGCCAGTCGCCCGACTTCTCGGCCCGCCGCCTGATGGCGCGCAGCAACGTGGCGCTGGTCTGCACGACCGATGATCCGGCTGATTCGCTGGAGCATCATCTGGCGGTGAAAACCGACAGCGGTTTCGCGGTACAGATGCTGCCGACCTGGCGGCCTGACAAGGTGTTCGCCATCCACCGGAATGAATTCTTCAACAATTGGATCGACCGGCTGGGTGAGGTGTCGGGCGTGCGGATCGATTCCATTGCCGATCTGCTGGCCGCTCTGCGTCAGCGGCACGATTTCTTCCATGCGGCTGGCTGCCGCCTTTCGGACTATGGCCTTGAGACCGTGATTGCCGATCCGTACCGCGACGAGCAGATCGAGGCGATCTTCCGCCAGGTGCGCGGCGGCGGGGAGCCGACGGTCGAGGGGTGCCGCCAGTTCCAGTCGGCCCTGCATTATGAATGCGCACGCATGGATGCCGCGTCCGGCTGGACGATGCAGATCCATTACGGGGCGATGCGCAACAACAATACCCGCCTGTTCGAGAAGCTGGGCCCCGATGTCGGGGTCGACAGCATTGGCGACTGGCCGGTGGCCGAAGCGATGTCGCGCTTCCTGGATCGGCTGGACCGCGAGGGCGCGCTGCCGCGCACGATCCTGTACACGCTCAATCCGCGCGACAACGAGGTGCTGGGCACGATGCTGGGGAACTTCCAGGGCGACGGCATCCCCGGCAAGATCCAGCTCGGGAGCGGCTGGTGGTTCAATGACCAGATCGACGGCATGCTCCGCCAGATGGAGGCCGTCTCGCAGCTCGGGCTGCTGAGCCGCTTCGTCGGCATGCTGACCGACAGCCGTTCGTTCCTCTCCTACACGCGGCATGAGTACTTCCGGCGTCTGCTCTGCAACCTGCTGGGCAGCGAAATGGTGCGCGGTCTGGTGCCGGACGATATTGAACTGGTCGGCAACATGGTGCGCGATATCAGCTATAACAACGCGGCGAGGTATTTCGGTTTCGCATTGAATCCGGTTTGAAGTTATAGTCGTCCACCCACTGCGGTGGGCGAAAACGAGGGTGGTAACTGTTGGGGGAGAATGAGGGAAGTAAGTGCAACGTAGGACGGGCGCCTCGCCTGTCCAGCCGAGCATAAGCACCGTTGGCAGCCGGGCGGCTTATGCTCGGCGGTCGGGCGAGGCGCCACGACCTACTTACTTTTGGTCGGAGATCGGAAAAAAGGAGGGAGGGATGATGAAGCGGACAGTCATGATGATGGTGCTGGTCGGGGCGGTGGCGGGGCTGCTGGCAGGGTGTCGGCGGGATCGCGAGGAGACGGTGACGGAGGATCCCGAGGAGGCACGTCAGCTGCTGCTGGAGGCCAGCCAGGCGGAGATCAGCGGCCTGCAGGAGACGGAGGGCGCTGAGGCGGCGATCGCCCGCATGCGCGAGTTGCTGTCGCTGCCCGCGTATCGTGAGATCCGGGGCCCGATTTGCCAGCGCCTGCTTGAAACCCTGATGGCGGTTGGTGATGCGGATGGCGTGCTGGCGACCTATCTTGAGCTGGCGGACGCGGATGCGTCCATGGCGGAGACCGGCTTCCGGCTGGCGATCCAGGCGGCCATGCAGGACGAGGACCCGCAAGTCCGGGCCGACCTTGTGGAACGCCTCATCGCGGCCGGATCCCTGCCGCTGCCGCTGCGCGTGGCCGCCTGGCAGTACCGGATGGAGATGTACGCGCAGACCGGATCGATTGCCGGTGTCGCCGACCGCGTGGCCGAGATCATGGACAGCGATGTGGCTTCCGCCGCCCGGACGGTTTTTGCAACCGCTGTTTCGCAAGGCATGCGGATCGGCGATTACACTGGTGTCCAGGCACTACTTGCCGCGATCGAGACGCGATCGCTTTGGAACGCGGACCTCGACCTGTTCGTGAAGCTGGCGCGCGGGGAGCTGCTGCTTGTTCAGGACAAACCCGAAGCGGCATGGAACCATTATGTCGCGCTTGCGGATGTGATCGGGGATGCCGAGTTCAGCCGTCGTGCGCCTGCGGTGCTGAAGGTGGCGAAACGGCTTGATCTGCAAGAGCTGGTTTCGCGGGTGGTTGACACCGCCTACCAGCGTGGCGATACGTTCCCGCTGACACGGGATGCGGCGGCGGCTTGGACGGTGCGCGAGGCGGCGGAGAGCGGCAAGGTTGACGTGCTGCTGGCCGCCACACAGACGGCGCTGGAACGCGGGGCGGCGGTTCCGCGTTTCTATCACGGGTTCTCGCGTGGTTTCTACGCGATGATCCAAAAAGCAACACCTGCGGAGCGGACCGCGCTTGGCGAGCTACTCCGGCGGCTGTCCGGGGTGCCGGATCTCACGGAGGCCATGCAGGGAATGATCGCTTCCGCACGGCTGGATGTCGCGTTTTTCGCCCAGGATTTCAAGGCGGCCCTGGCCATTGTCGAGGCCGGCGTTCCGGGGTTCGACGAGGAATGGCATGCCGAATTGCGCGACAAGGTCAGCGCGCATATCGCCCAGCAGGAAGGGCGGCACGAGGATGCCATCGCGCTCTACCGCAAACACATGGAGCGTGTCAGCGCCTGGGAGCAGCCCGTGATCAATCCCGAGAACAACCAGAAGATGATCAAGGAAGTCGTGCTCGGGTTCAACGAGAAGCGCATCGGCGATATCTGGTCGGCGGTCCCGGGGCGTGAGGCGGACGCCGCCGCCGCCTACGCAAGGGCGCGCGAGTGGTACGGCAAGGGGTTGGAGCTACTGGATAAGGATTCCCCGGAATACGCCGAGGCGTCGGCCGAACGGGCCGCCGTTCCAGCAGCGGCGGAGTAGCCGGGCAGGAGTAAGTAGCGGGAGTGGCGCAGCCTGAAGGGCTGCCATTCACAAGCCCAGGGTGAAACCCTGGGCCAAGTGGGAGAAAAGGAACCCGCACCCTGAAGGGGTGCAATTCGGTCGTTCGGGCGGAACGGAATTCGACGCCGTTGGGGGTCAGGAGAGAATGACTCTATAACGTCCCTGTTTTCTCACCATTTGCGACAAGAGATACCTCCGTCACGCCAAAGAAAAGGGTTGACGACGGATTGTAAACGTAATAATTATGAACGTTTACAAACAGACAGGAACCTCTGATGAACGACATATCCACTCGCATTCTCGCCGCGCTCTCGACAGGGGATCAATGGGTCTCCAGTGCCCGGATGGTCGGTACGCTTGGCGTGTCGCGAATGACCGTCTGCAAGCAGGTCCACCGTCTACAGCAGCTCGGATACGGCATCGAGGCGGCCCCGCGCCTGGGCTACCGGCTCACGGGCAGGACCGCGCGGGCCGTGCCGGAAGAGGTCGAGCCGCTGCTGCGGACGCGGGTGATCGGACGGCCCTACCAGTATTTTGCCGAGATTGATTCCACCAATGCGTTCCTGCGCGGGCGTATGGATGCGTTACCCGAAGGGGCAACGGTGGTGGCGGACTCGCAGCGCGGGGGGCGGGGCCGACTGCAGCGGGAATGGTTTTCCCCGCCGGGGGTCAATGTGTATCTGTCCGTGTTGCTGAAACCCGCCGTGTCGCCCATGCTGGCACCCCCGCTATCGCTGGTGGCTGCTGCGGCCGTGCTGCGGGCCGTTCACTCCCTGGGTGGCGCGGAGGCGCGCGTGAAATGGCCCAACGACATTCTTTGGCAGGGGAAGAAACTGGCTGGCATCTTGTGCGAGATGAGGGCGGAGGCGGATCGGGTTCAGGCGGTGATTCTCGGTATCGGCGTGAACGCCAATCTGACGGCGTTTCCGGAAACCCTCACGCGGACGGCCACCTCGCTGCACGAGGCGCTTGGCCGCCCCGTGTCGGTGCCCGCCCTGACGGCCGCGATCCTGCACCACCTGGACGAGGAGTATGCAAGCTGGTCGCGCGACGGGCTCCCGGGGAGCGTTTCCTTTCTCAACCGGCATTCCATGCTGGCGGGGCGCGAGGTGTCGATTGCCTTATTGCATGATGAGGTGCGGGGGCGGGCCGAATGCATCACGGAGGACGGCATGCTCCGCCTGATCCTGGCGGACGGCAGCACGCGCGACATCACGTCGGGCGAGGTTCAGCTTTGCCGGCCCGCGACAACCAGGAAAAGAACACCTCGCCATGAATAAAGCGATTTGTGAAGCCTACGCCGTTCTCGACGGGGAACCGCTGGATGCCGACCTGGCCAAGGCGTTGGGCCATCTGGCAGGAGAGGACCTCCTGGATCTCGTCTCCCTGGCGAACCGGGTAAGGAACCGCTTTTCAGCCGGCTTCCAGGCCTGTTCCATTATCAACGCGAAATCGGGACTTTGCAGCGAGAACTGCCGATTCTGCGCCCAGTCGGCGTCCCACGCGACGCAGGCGGAGACCTATCCGATGGTGTCCCTCGAGGCCTTGGTCAACGCGGCGGAATCCGCCTACGCGGGCGGCGTCCGCAGCTTCTGCATTGTGTCCAGCGGGTACGGTACGACGGCGGTCGACGACGACTTCCGCAAGGTGCTGCAAGCGATCGAGACGATCCATGCGCGCCATCCGGACATGGGCGTGAGCGCGTCGCTGGGGATCCTTGGCGACGAGACCGCCCGCCTGCTGGCTGAGCACCGGATCGAGCACTACAACATCAACCTGCAGACGGCACCCGGACAATACCGCGAACTGATCGCCCAGACCCACACCGCCGAGGAGCGCATAGCCACCATCCGCCTGTTGAAAAAGCATGGCGTCCAAGTCTGTTCCGGGGCCATCCTGGGCGTTGGTGAGACGATGGATGACCGGATCGCGCTTGCCTTCGTCCTGCGCGAGCTTCAAGTGGATGTCATCCCGATCAATGTGCTGGTGCCGATCAAAGGCACACCGCTGGAGGGCCGGGCGCCCCTTCCGGCCGCTGACGTGGTCAAGACCCTGGCGTTGTTCCGCCTGATCAATCCGTGCCCCGTGATCAAGCTGGCGGCCGGGCGCGAAACCGTGATGAGCGACTTCCAGGGGCTCCTGATGCTGGCCGGTGTCAGCGGTTTCATTACGGGAGGCTACCTGACCACGCGCGGCCGGGATGTGGAACGGGACGTCGCCTTCGCGCGGGAACTTGAAGCCTTTGGGCCGGCCCGCGCAACACCGCCGGTGACGGCATGAATGCGCTGTCGGCCTTCGACCAGCGGCACCTCTGGCATCCCTACGCCTCGATGACGAAGCCGCTGACCGCGTACCCCGTTGCCTCCGCCTCGGGGGTCCGCCTGCGTCTGGCCGACGGGCGGGAACTGATCGACGGGATGGCCTCCTGGTGGGCCGCCATCCACGGCTACAACCATCCCGTGCTCAACGCGGCCGTGGAGCGCCAGGCGCGCGAGATGTCGCATGTCATGTTTGGCGGGCTTACCCACCGCCCCGCCGTGGCGCTGGCGCAGCGGTTGATCGGACTGCTGCCGCCGGGGTTGGAATGCGTGTTCCTGTGCGATTCCGGTTCGGTGGCCGTCGAGGTCGCGATGAAGATGGCCATCCAGTACGGGTTCGCGACGGGGCAGCCGCGCCGCAAGCGCTTCCTGACCGTCCGGGGTGGCTATCATGGCGATACGTTCCATGCCATGTCCGTTTGCGACCCCGTGAACGGCATGCATGAGATGTTTCACGGCGTGTTGCCCGAGCAGCTTTTCGCCGCCCGTCCGCCCGCCGGATTCGACACGCCGTGGGACGACGCGAACATGGCCTCGTTCCAGACGCTGCTGGAGGCGCACGGGCCGGATATCGCGGCGGTTATCCTCGAGCCGATTGTCCAGGGGGCGGGCGGCATGCGCTTCTACGCGCCACGGTATCTGCAGCGGATCCGCGAATTGACCGCCGCTGCGGGGGTGCTTCTGATCCTAGATGAGATTGCCACCGGTTTCGGGCGCACGGGCCGGCTGTTCGCCTGCGAGCATGCCGGGGTGGTCCCCGACATCCTGTGCGCGGGCAAGGCCCTGACGGGAGGCTACCTCTCGCTGGGGGCTACGGTGGCGACGCGGCGGGTGGCCGATGGCGTCTGCGCGGGTGGACATGTGTTCATGCACGGGCCGACGTTCATGGGGAATCCGCTGGCCTGCGCGGTGGCGGCGGCCAGCCTCGACCTCCTGGGCGAGTCGCCGTGGCGCGAACAGGTGCAGCGCATCGAACGGGAATTGCGGGTCGGGCTTGAACCGTGCCGGGCGATGCCGCACGTGGCGGATGTGCGGGTGCTGGGGGCCATCGGCGTCGTGGAACTGCGGGATCCGGTTGACATGGAAACCTGCCAGCGGGCGTTCGTGGAGCGGGGCGTCTGGGTGCGGCCGTTCGGGCGGCTGATCTATGTCATGCCCCCGTTTGTCATGGACTCGAAGGATGTCGCGACGCTGACGGACGCCATCGGCGACGTGGTCGCACTGCTGGCGGACGGATCCGTTCCGGGGAAGCGGAGTGAAAGGGTGGGTGCCGCATGAATCCGGTAGCTGATCAGGATGCATGGCGGACACGCCTGGACGAGTTGGCGGCAAGGGACCGGCTCCGGAGTCTGCGGACCATGGCCCCGCTGCCGGGACATCGGGTGGGCATCGAGGATTGCCGTGTCCTGAACCTCGGGGCCAACGACTATCTCGGGCTGGGGGGCGACCTGGAACTGCATCAGGCCTTCTATGCCACGCTGGCGGAAAGCGGTTCGCTGGCCGAGAGGGGCCTCGCGGCCTGCGCCTCCCGCCTGCTGAGCGGGAATCACCCGGCCTACGCGGCGATGGAAGGGCTGTTGGAGGAGGTTTACGGCCCCGGCCGGAAAGCCCTCGTTCTGAACAGCGGGTACCATGCGAATATCGGAATCCTGCCCGCGCTGGTTGGGCGGGGCGACCTGATCCTCTCGGACCGTTTGAATCACGCCAGCCTGCTGGATGGAATCCGGCTGAGCCGTGCCAAATGGATCCGCTACCGGCATGGCGATATGGCGCATTTGAAAGCGCTCCTGACGACATGGTGCCCGTCCGCCCGGCGCGTCTTTATCGTCACGGAATCGATTTTCAGCATGGATGGCGACCGCGCGGACCTGCCGGCGCTGGTGGAATTGAAGCGGGCGTTCAACGCCCAGCTTTATGTGGATGAGGCGCATGCCGTCGGCGTTCGCGGGCCGCGAGGGCTGGGCTTGTGCGAGGAGACTGGTACCCTGGCCGACATCGACATCCTGGTGGGAACGTTCGGCAAGGCCCTGGCCTCCGTCGGCGCGTACGTGGTCTCGGGGGCGGTCGTGCACGACTACCTCGTCAACGCCATGCGCCCGTTGATTTTCACGACCGCCTTGCCGCCCGTCGTCCTGAACTGGAGCCGTCATGTCTTCCTGCGTGTTCTTGATGCCGGTCCGTGCCGGGAGCGCCTGGCGGCCAATACGGCGCTATTCCGGGAGGAACTTGCCCGCGGCAACCTGCCGGTGCCGGGCGATACGCATATCGTCCCGCTTATCGTGGGGGCGGATCACGCGGCGGTGGCGCTTTCCGAGCGTTTGATGCGGCACGGCTTTTTGGCCCCGCCGATCCGTCCGCCGACGGTTGCCGAGGGCACCGCGCGGGTGCGCTTTTCCATCGGGGCGCGCATGGACGCGACGGAACTGCTTGGACTGGCCAGGCTCGTCGTGAACCTCCAAGGCGGTGCGGCATGAAGGCAGCATGGCTGCATCAGGCCGGGCATCCGCGCCTACTGGTCTTCTTTGCGGGCTGGGGCATGGATCCTACGCCCTTCCGGCGACTCGCCTCCCGCCGCTGGGATGTGCTGGTGTATTACGATTTCAGGTGCCTGGATGAGATCCCCTGCCTGGCCGAACTCGCGGCCTACCCGGAGATGGCCCTGGCCGCATGGTCCCTCGGCTGCGCGGCGGCCAATCGCGTGGCGCACGAACGCGGGTGGACGTTTTCGCGTAGCGTCGCCATCAACGGAACCCTCGTGCCGGAAGACGAGCAGGCCGGCATCCCGGCGCGGTGGATCGCAGCCACGGCGCTGGGACTGGCGGATGGCGGGTGGCAGAAATTCGTCCGCCGCCTGTGTCCGGACGCGCGTGCCCGCGAGGTGTTTGACGGCGGGCTCCCCGGCAGGGACTGGCGCGGGGCAGCGGAGGAGCTGCAGTGCCTGCGGCGGTTCCCGCCGCCGGACGCGTGTTTGTTCGATGTGGCCCTGGTGTCGGAGCAGGACCGCATCATCCTCCCGGAAAACCAGCGCCGTTGCTGGGATCGCTATGCCGTTCCGACCTTTTCCCTCCCGGGCCCGCACTATGCGTTCCCCCTGTGGACGCACTGGGAGGAGGTGCTCGCATGCAGCGGATAACGGCCGACAAGCGCATGCTGGCCAGACGTTTCCGGCGGGGCATGGCGACCTACGAGGGGGCGGCGGTCGTGCAATCGGAAATGGCGGCGGCGCTTGTCGCCGACCTGCTGTCGGCCTCCGCCACTGACCGTTTCGAGCATGTGTTGGAACTCGGCTGCGGTACGGGCCTGCTGACCGGGCGTCTGGTGGACCACTGCCGTTTGAGCTGCCTGGTTCTGAACGATCTGGTCGCGGAGTCCGGTGAAAGCGTGCAGCGGGTTCTCCGGCGTAAGCCAGGCGTGATGGCAACGTTTGTGCCGGGCGACATGGAAACTATCGACTTACCTGACGACCAGGATCTGGTCATATCCAATGCGGTACTTCAATGGGCAGCGGATCCGCCAAGCCTGTTGCGGCGGATGACCCGGCTGCTGCGGACGGGCGGCGTGTTGGCGTTGGCGTCCTTCGGCCCGGCGAATCTGCTGGAACTCTCGGCGGTGGCCGGACTATCGCTGCATTACCCGTCGCTGGCGCAATGGCACGCGTCGCTGGCGGGGGATTACGAGGTCCTGAGCGGGCGCGAGACCCTGCGGACGCTCTGGTTCCCTTCCGCTGGGGCGGTTCTGCGGCATCTGAAGGAGACCGGCGTCAATGCGCTAGCTACCCAGCCCTGGCCACCCGCGAAAATCATGCGCTTCTGCCGAACCTACGAAACGACGTTCGGGCGGCAGGCTGAAGTCCCCCTGACCTATAACCCGGTTTTCATTATCGCCCGCAAACACCATGACGGGGGAGGGCGCCGATGATCCTGTTTGTATCGGGCATCGACACGGGAATCGGCAAGACGGTCGCCACCGGCCGTCTGGCACGGTGGTATGCCGCGTGCGGCTTCTCGGTCGTGACGCAAAAACTTATCCAGACCGGTTGCGAGGGGCTCTCGGAGGACATCCTCGTCCACCGGAAGATCATGGGCATCGACCTGCTCCCCGAGGATCACACGGGACTGACCTGTCCCTTCGTGTTTGGTTTTCCGAGCTCACCGCACCTCGCGGCGGAACTCGCGGGGCAGCGCGTGGACACCGAGAGGCTGGGCACTGCGGCCCGCGAACTGGCGCAGCGGTACGAGGTCGTGCTTGTTGAAGGGGCGGGCGGACTGTGCGTGCCGCTGACCGCCGAGACCACCGTCCTGGATTTCCTGGCGCGAGAGGGCTGGCCGGTGGTGCTGGTCACCACGCCCCGCCTGGGTTCGATCAACCACACCCTCCTGTCGCTGGAGGCCCTGCATGCCCGTCGCCTGCCGCTGGCGGCCGTGATCTACAACCTGTATCAACCGGCCAGGCCGGAGATCGTGCACGACACCCGCCGCGTGATCGGCAATGCCTTGCGCCGCATGGGCTATGCCGCCCCCGTCCTGGATCTGGCGCGTGCCGATTCCGACACCCCCGGCGACCCGGATTTCGAGGGGCTCCCGACCTCCGGTCGCTCCACCCTGTCTTCTGGCTAGAGCCTGTCCGAAAAGGTCTTTTCGTCCAGGCGTGTTCAGTGTTCGGTGTTCAGAGTTCAGTAATTGCTCGCGACAATCCGTTTGACATAAAGCGACGCAACATTCTACAAATGAGGCACTTGCATAACCCCTCGTGGTTCCCGCTTAAAGCCGGGAACCACGAGGGGTTCTGCAAGGAAAAATGGCGGATTCTGTGGGAGTGACGGTTTTGGCGCCGTCTGATGGAAGAAAATCGTGATTTTCGGGCACACACCTCCCTTGCCGGCGTTCAGAGCGGGGTTTTCTGATGCGTCTGCGGTTGGCCAGTGAGCTATCCATATGATCCTGAGGGGCACACAACATCTACACCCGTTTTTCAAATGATTATTGCTTTGTAGCGTATACAATCACGTATGGCTACACTTATTTTAGGAATAATCGGTGACAATCACAGGCATCCGAGCTCATTGGGAATGTAATTCAACTGGTCTTGCTCCGCGGTCACCTTTGCGAGTGGGCGTTGAATAGGAGTTGAACGGAAGCGTGATGCTGTGTCATGGCGGTCGCCATGTATCCCGCAGCTTCAATCGTAATCCCACGGGCCTGCGTCTCAGCGACGTTGATTACGACAGCGGTTGGCGATGAACATATTTTTGGCTAGTAATCTCAATGGCGGCATGGCACCCAGGGACAGAAGTCCGAACGACGGATGCCCCAGACGCTTTCATGATAACGATAGGCCCCCTGCCAGATGAACAGCCTGATCGGGGATCCAACGGCTGCTGATAGTCAGGCACCCTTGATTCCCCGTTGCAGGCGCGCCTTGCCGAATTAGAAAACACGCGCCGTTGTAAAGGATTGACGGGGGCTGTGTCCTCCAGTACAAACGGGGGCCGAAGGAAGCCGTGTGATATAGTCGATCCCGCCCGCCTTGCACGGGTGGTGAAGCAACTTGAACAATAGAGGCCCCCGCCTCAACGTTGACCGCTACCGGAACAAGGTCGTTGGGCGGGAGCGGAATGATAGGAGAATGGCGATGGATGCAAAGAATGCGTTGGAGAGGATGTTCGCGCTGCAGGCACAGCTTAATCAGCGGATCGGGGTGGATACCACGGCGTTGCCGATGGAGCAGAAGACCGAATGGGTGCTGAACTACTGCCGGGCGATGCAGCAGGAGATCGCGGAGCTGACCGATAGCGTGCCCTGGAAGTGGTGGGCCAAATACCAGCAGTTCGATATACAGAATGCCCGCGTGGAGGTGATCGACCTTTTCCACTTCCTGATCTCGCTGGCGCAGACGCTTGACATGTCCGCGGAAGACGTCTACCAACTCTACTGCGCCAAGCACAAGGTCAACCATGCGCGGCAGGATAGCGGCTACAGCGAGAA
>CAZOXS010000313.1:0-3264 GCA_964583785.1 uncultured Victivallales bacterium | reverse complement strand
GCGTTCCGGTAGTTCAGAGCTGAAGAATTATATTTTGCAAAACCCCTTGCTGCGCCCGGCTTCAAGCGGGCGCAGCAAGGGGTTTTGCAAGAGCCTCTTCTGATCTATCAGTATGTCTATACGATGGATGTTCTGCCTGATCCAGTTGCCCACGTTGTTGCTGTCGAGATGGTATGGCACCATGCCAGGGTCGTTCAGCAGGCATCCGGCCAAGCTGCTTTTTGCTCGGTTAGGCCCGTAATGCTGGCTATTGAATCGAGCGTTGCTTCTGGAGCCAGCTTTGCCAATCTTTAAGTATTCCGCATTTTCTCCATCTTTCCGAAAGATATAGACTGCCATTTTCCCTGCCTGTAGCTTCTTCGGTTTATGAGGACAGCAGGAACGGTCGCGTGAGACCGCGTTCGATTTTGGAGTCAGCGGGAATGATGAAGACCTTGTCGGCCCCGGTGACGAGTCCCTGGAAAATGTGCGCGACATCGCCAAGCTTGGTTTTCAGCTTATCGAGCCGTTCATGTGCCCCCGTGTTCTTCCGGGTGATGAAATTCCAAGGCTCGTCGGTGAGAAGTTTGTTGGGTGTCGTTCGCAGAACGCCACTTCCGCTGGCGTACGGACGGCCAAACTGTCCGACCTGTCTTGCCGCCGCAAGCGCTTCATCCAACTGCCTCGCGTAGGCGGCGGATAGCCACTGCCGGGACGCTTCATGGTACACGGTTTTGTTCATTCAGGCTGGTCTGGGGGTGTATTCGCGTTGGTCCCATAGGGTTCGTGGGCTTCGGCGGCATGCAGATGTTCACGCTTCGTGATGTCCCAGATGATCGTGTCGGAACTAAGATCCTGCCCGTTTGGCCATCTGATGCCGCGGTGCGCCGGGCGCACTTGTTTGAAATAGGCCGGATTCTCCAGTTCCCGGAATGCTGACCCTCGCATATAGGGCTTCATGTCGAATATACCCGAAACACCGCTGCTCGTCACGATATCGAGAAAGAAGTCATCGAGCGGCACAACTTTCGTGATCTTGTCCATAGCGGTTCCTTTATTTAAGCGGATCAATTTTGAAGACGGGTTCGCCCGACACAGCCAGCTTCCAATCGGCAAGCAGGTCGTCTCTATGGATTTCCATCCATGCTTGCACGAGCTTCATCTTTGCAGACGGTATCCGCCGATGCGGATGGCGTCCTCGTGGATGACATCCTTGTAGGCGTCGGCATAGCCCGCCTTGTTGTCGACGTCCCAGCCGAGGGCGGTAAAGAAGGGGTCGAGAAACTCGCGGCGCAGCTCGGTCTCGTTGTAGCTGGCGGAGGTGTAGTGGTCGCGGTGCAGGGCGAAGGTCTCGCAGAGGGCGCGGATACTGTCGGGTGCGGGCATGGGGTTCCTTTCCTAGCGGTACATGCCCGCGACGATTTCGAGCATTTCGGTGGTGATGTTCTCCTGGCGCAGGCGGCTGTAGCGCTTGCGCAGGCCCGTGAGCATCTCGCCGGCATTCTCGGCGGCGCGGCTCATCGAGAGCTGGCGCTGGGCGTGTTCCGAGGCGGCGCTGTTGTGGAAGGCGTCGTGGATCGCGCGGCGGACGTATTCCGGCAGCAGGCTGTCGATCAGCGCCTGGGCGGAAGGCTCGATCGGCGGGGAGGCGAGCGGGTCGGGTGTCGCCGCCTCGGAGGCGGGGGCGAGGCTGGTGACCGGCAGCAGTTGCCGCGTGATGATCGTCTGGCGTCCACGGGTGATGAAGTCCCAGTACAGCAGATGCACTTCGCGGTATTCGCGGCGGCCGAAGGCATTCATCACGCGGTCGGCCAGCCCCTCGATCTGCTCGACCCGCTCCAGCGGGGCGAGCTGCCGGCGCACGGCCCGGTTGTAGGGCACCTTGCCGCTCATCAGCAGATGCACGGTGTCATTGCCGTGTTGCGCGACGAACGTGGTGACGGCCTTCATCAGCACGGTGTTGAATGTGCCGCACAGGCCGCGGTCGGAACCGAAGACGAGCAGGGCGATAGCGTTGCCGCCTGCCCGTGGCTGCATCAGCGGGTGGGACTCCGCGCCGGAGGGCAGGCCGCGGTCAGCCAGGTTCAGCAGTTTAAGCAGGCGGCCGGTGTACTCGTCGGCATTGCCGATGCGCTTCTGCTCCTGGATGAGCTTGGCGCTGGCCACCTTCTGCAGGGTGCTGGTGACCTTGCGGATCTGCGACGTGGTGCCGATGCGGCGTTTGATGTCGGATAGCGCTTGTGCCATGATGCCGGGTCACCTGTTAACGGTTACTCATCAGAACGGGAAGGCGGGTTGCCGGTTTGCACTGCGGTGTTCATCAGGCGGGTCTCGTGGTGTTCCATCGGAGGGACGACACGCTTCCGGTCGAATTCCACCGCCGCTTCGGTGGGGATGAAAACCGTCTTGAACGCGGTCAGGGATGTCTTGAGGTCGCTCTCGGCTGGCTTCGACAGCTCGCCGGTCCCGGTGATGGATCGGGCGATCGCCGGATAGGCCCCGTCGAGCAGGCGGAACCACTCGTGCTCGAAACGGGCGATGTCGGCCAGGGCGATATCGTCGAGCCAGCCGTTGATCGCGGCCCACATGATGCAGACCTGCTTGTCGACCGGCAGCGGGGCACCCGCCGGCTGCTTGAGGATCTCGGCCAGCCGTTCGCCGCGATGCAGTTGCTTGAGCGTGGCCTTGTCCAGGTCGGTGGTCAACTGGGCGAAGGAGGCCACCTCGCGGTATTGCGCCAGGTCCATGCGCAGCTTGATGGCCACTTGCTTCATCGCCTTGATCTGGGCATGGCTGCCGACGCGCGAGACGCTGAGGCCGACGTTGATCGCGGGACGGAAGCCCTGGTGGAAAAGGTCCGGCTCGAGGTAGATCTGGCCATCGGTGATCGAAACCAGGTTCGTGGGGATGTAGGCTGAGTAGTCGCCTTCCTTGGTCTCCACGATCGGCAGGGCGGTCAGCGAGCCGCCTCCCTGATGTCCAGCCAGGCGTCCGGCGCGCTCGAGCAGACGGCTGTGCAGATAGAAAATGTCGCCGGGGAAGGCCTCGCGGCCCGGGGGACGCCGCAGCAGCAACGAAATCTCGCGGTAGGCCACGGCATGCTTGTAGAGATCGTCGTAGACGATCAGGGCGTCCTCGCCGCGGTCGCGAAAGAATTCCGCCATGCAGCAAGCCGCGAAGGGGGCGATGAACTGCAGCGGGGCCGAAGCCCCGGCGGCGGCGGCAACCACGGTGGTGTGCCGCAGGGCATCCGCCTCGCGCAGGGTCTCGACGACGTTGACGATG
>CAZOXS010000312.1:0-2545 GCA_964583785.1 uncultured Victivallales bacterium | reverse complement strand
GGCGGCCTCGAAAACGCAACCGGTCAGTTTCAGGGGTGGGCGTTCGGCCTCCGCCGCCCGTATGCGCTCAACCAATGCCGCATAGTCCACGTTCCCGTAGTCCACGGTGATGGTGTGCAGCCGCAGCGTGTCGTCCGGCACCGTCGTCTCCACGCGGATCTCCGGCGTGCTGTCGGCGGCAAACAGACGCCTGGCCACGGTGGCGGGATCCGTAGCGGCGAGGCCGGCGAACGGTTGCCGGTAGGCCTCGAGGGCGGCGGCCTCCTGATCCATCGCGGCCAGACGCGGCGCCAGTGCCGCCTGCCGGGCAAGCCGGCGACGGAATCCCGGCTCGCCTGCCAGCAGCAGTAGCGACCACAGCAGCGCAGCCAGCAGCAAAAGTACCGCCGCCCGAACCATCCACGTACTGTAATCCGTGCCATGTTTCATGGGTTTTCCCCGGTGCGGTTGCCTGTGATCTCGAAACCGGACGGCTGATCCTCAGTCGCCGCCTTCGCATTCAATTCCACATCATAGCCGTTCTGCTGGAAGTGCCCTAACAGGACCTGTGCGGCCGCCTGCGACACGACCTCGCCTTGCAGGGCAACCTTCTCAAATTGAAGCAGCAGCGACCGGAGGGTGACGCCCGACGATGACGCCGCCGCCAGAACCCGGTCAAGCGTTTCCAACAGAGACGGCCCGAACACACGGGCGACAGGGCGGTACGCCTCCTGGCGGGCGGCCAGTTCGCGCTGCGCGATCTGCAAAGCATTCTCACCCGCTGCGGCCACCGGCCAGCCGGCCACGCGATCGATCGTCGTCTTGAATTGCGCCTGAACCGCCTGTAGACGCTGCGCGCGGACATGCATAACGGTTCCATTCGCCGCCAGCAGCAGCACAGCCGCCGCCGCCAGAGAGACGGCCCGCCGCCGATGCTGAATAGCCGTCTGGCGCCTGACCGCCAGATGCGCCAGCGCGTCGCGCCGCAGATTGAAGCGCAGGGGTCCGGCCAACAGCGCGCGAACCGCCAGTGCACCGGCCAAAAAACTTTCGCCCCCCGGCAGCTCACGTGATGCCACCCCCGGCAGTTCCGCCTCCACGCGGGCGCGCAGCGCCACACAAGCCGCCGCCGCCGCCCCGCCCCACAGCCAGGTCAGCGGGGCCTTTGCATATCGTCCTTCCGCCACCGCGTCGAGCTGTACGCGAACCGTGCGCGCCAGCGTGCTGCCGGCCTGGTCGGTAATCCGATGCGCACTCCAGAACCGCTGCCCGGCCCCCAATGCCAGCAGTGCCTCGCCCTCGCGCACCCAGACAACCGCACGCACACCTGCCGCATCGGGGATCGGCAGCGTCCGCTGCGCCTCGGTCCAGAGCGCGAGCCCCTCGTGATCCAGCACATGCGGATCGAAGCCCTTATCCGCGTAAAGCGCCAGTTGCGCGCTGACATCATCACGCCGGGCCGCCACGGCCAGAGCCCCCAATGCCTGTTTGGGCTTGGTTTCCGGCGACAGGAACTCGCCTGAGGCAGGGGTTCTGCCTAATGGCGCAAACTCGTAGACGCAGTCTTCCAGCGCGAACGGCATGGCCATGTCCAGCAGGGTCGGCAGCACACGTCGCGCCTTGGCAGGATCGGTCAGCGGGGTTTGCAACCATACGGCCATGGCCCGTCCCGGCGGCAACGCACCGGCGACTGCGGTTCTCGCGTCGGACTCGGCGGCGGCAACCGCCTCCGGGGTTAGCGGCGTAAAGACCGGCTGCCCCCTACGCAGCCGCACGTCGACGGCAAGCGGCTTCCCGCTGTTCCAATCCACCCCGCAGGCGCGCACCGCCCAGGGGGCCAGGCATTCCATGCGTGCATTCATGTCTGCTCTAGCCGCCTTGCCTGACTCTTGAAGCGCCGCTGCCGGTTGCTGTCGCCGATGTAGGTCAGCACCCCGCGAACCCCAAGCAGAAACGTGGAGACCAGCACGTAGATAGCACCGACACCGGCCAATTTCAGATTGCGTTTGAAGCCGAAAAACCCGACCAGGCCGATTCCCATGATGAGTCCAGCCATACCGAACGCCAGCAGCACCTGGCGCACCTGGCGGTAACTGCGCATCTTGACCTTGCGCGTTCTCGATTTCCATTTTCTGAACATGCAACAGTTCTACGCGAAACCCCGCCGCCACAAAAGCTAAAAATGATTTGTTTGTCATATTCAGCGCAATTCGCTAAGTTTCCTGAAACCAGTAGATTAAAACGGCCAGCCAATTCCGGTTGTCTGGGTTTTCCTGAATCAGATCAAAATCCGGGGGTGTGTGAAAATCGTCGAAATTCTACAGAACTCGAATTACAAGCTGTCGCAGTTCAATGAGGAAGACATTCTCGATCTGGAAAATGCGATCACGCTTAAAAAGACGGCAAAGGGATCTCTCCCCGACGTTGAATGCCGGATTCGCGGCAAGCAGCTACGATTAACACCGGAGGAAGTGATCCGGCAGCTATCTCTCCAGGTCTTGATCGATCGCTATCAGAGGCACTTGCAGAACCCCTCGCTGTGCCCGGCTTCAAGCGGGCACAGCGA